>DATLXD010000361.1:0-4796 GCA_035575965.1 Pyrinomonadaceae bacterium
AATCTAGAGGCTGGATGCGCAATGATGTCGCCCGTTCCGCCTCGTCCGTGATGATTAGTTGTATAAATATCTACAACGACCGCGATGTTTTAACCCAAACCCAGCGAGCGGGAATTTACCGGCAGTCAAAAGAATGGTTTGAGATGAACGAGACTTTTCAGGCTTCGAGCAATTCGGAAAAACAAAAAGCATACGAAATTAACGTTATGATTTGGACGGTAATTGGGACTTACTACGAACTCGCCAAACAAAAGAATGATCCAAAGGTGATAAAAGCGGTCGGCGATGCCGCGGCAGTTATTTTCGAGTATTATACGGGAGAATCAATTAAACGAGTAAAAATTACCGACGACGGCTTGAAAATGTAATGGCGAACGACGTTACGGTTTAATTTTGCGGAATAAAAGCTTGGATATTTCTGAGCTTTTATTCCGCAAAATTAATTAACGTGCCGCTTCGTTCGCGCTCCGATTAAATCTCGACTAAATCAATCTGCGCCTTTTGCAATTTGCCCGAATAATCAATATACAGCGATTTCCATTCGGTGAAAATATCCAAAACCTGTGTTCCGGCTTCGCGGTGTCCGTTGCCCGTGCCTTTCGTGCCGCCGAACGGCAAATGGACTTCCGCGCCGATAGTCGCCGAATTGACGTAGCAAATTCCGGTGTAAAGCTCCTGCATCGCGTAAAACGATTGGTTCACGTCCTGCGTGTAAATCGCTGATGACAAGCCGTATTTGACATTGTTCACGATGTCAATCGCTTCGTCTAAATTTCCGAACGGAATAACCGACGTGACGGGACCGAAAATTTCTTCCTGTCCGATTCTGTGATTCGGCGCAACGTCTGTAAAAATCGTCGGCTCGATAAAATAGCCTTTTCCGTAATCGCCTTTTGTAAGCCGATTTCCGCCGCAGGCGAGCGTCGCTTTATCTTCCTTTTGTCCGATTTCGATGTAACCGAGAATTTTTTCCATCGCGGCTTGATTGATAACCGGACCGACTTCGGTTTGTGCGTCCAAACCGTTGCCGACCTTTAATCGCTTCGCCCGCTCGACTAATTTTTCCGTGAATTTTTTATAAACTTTTTTGTGAACGACTAGCCGCGAAGAAGCCGTGCATCTTTGCCCGGAAGTTCCGAACGCGCCCCACAGAGAGCCTTCGACGGCGTTGTCAATATCCGCGTCGTCCATTACAATAATCGCGTTTTTGCCGCCCATTTCCAAAGACACGATTTTGTTTTGCGCCGCGCATTGTTCGGCAATAATTCTGCCCGTGTCGGTCGAACCGGTGAAAGAAATAAGACGAATATCTTTGTGATTGACGAGCGGCGCGCCGACCTCAGCGCCGTGACCGTTGACCAGATTGACGACGCCTTTTGGAATTCCGGCTTCTTCGCAGGATTTTATTAAATTTATTGTCGAAAGCGGAACGTCTTCGCCCGATTTGATAACAACCGTGTTTCCGCAAACCAACGCCGGAATAAGTTTCCAACTCGGTATCGCCATCGGAAAATTAAACGGCGTGATAAGCCCGCAAACGCCGACCGGCTGGCGGACGCACATTGCAAATTTGTTCGGCATTTCCGCCGGTGTCGTGAAGCCGTGCAACCGACGACCTTCACCCGCCGTAAAATATGTGCAGTCAATCGCTTCCTGCACATCGCCGCCGGTTTCCTTCAAAACCTTGCCCATCTCCCGCGTCATTTCACGTGCGAATTTGTCTTTATCGCGTTCTAAAATTCTGGCGAGTCTGAATAAAATTTCGGCGCGTTTCGGCGCAGGTGTTCTGCGCCAGCGAGTCGCCGCATTTTTCGCTGCTTCGACCGCGCGGTTGACATCTTCTTCATTTGAAAGCGGAAAACGCCCGACGACATCCGAAATGTCAGCCGGATTTATGTTTTCAAAAAATTCGCCGGACGCGGATTTTACCCATTCGC
Source organism: Pyrinomonadaceae bacterium (assembly GCA_035575965.1). Taxonomy (GTDB): domain Bacteria; phylum Acidobacteriota; class Blastocatellia; order Pyrinomonadales; family Pyrinomonadaceae. The sequence continues at coordinate 1,938 of DATLXD010000361.1, forward strand.
CGCCAATGTAATTTTTATAAATTGCAATTTTGCTTTCCGCTTTTTTGCCTAGTTTTTTTGCTTCTTTTGCCTTTGCCATAAATAAAAGTTCAAGGTTCAAGGTTCAAAATTTTCCGACGACTTTGAACCTTGAACTGATTTACTGAACCGTAAATTGAACGATGCGGTGCTGCACGCTGCGCGTGCGAAAATCGTAGCTTTTAACTTCCAGGACAACCGCGTCGCCGCGTTTTAATTTGTTCGCGTTTTCCTTAAAGGTTTTTAAATCCGTTACCGGAACGCGGTTGATACGCTGAATCAAATCGTTTTCGTTGAGCGCGTCCGAGCCGTTCGAGTTTTTCACGTCGGCGATAAAGCTCGCCGGATTGATGTTTTTGACAATCACGCCTTTTTCACCTTCGAGCTTAAAAGCCGACGCAAATTGCGGCGTTAATTCAGTTAAGGTCAAGCCAAACGGCTCAGACGGTTTTTTCTGCACGTCAACCGACAACTTCTTCGGCGTTTCGTCGTCGATGGCGATACTTCTGGACGGACGCTCGGCAAGTGTAACGACGGTTGTTTTGCGTTCTAATTTACTGCCGATTTCGCGCAAAAAAGAAACATTAACTGTTTGTGCGGGCGCGGTTGATGAAATCCTTGCAACCAAATCCGGTGCGCTTGCCACCTTTTGGTTGTTAAATTCCAGAATGACATCGCCCATCAGCAAACCCGCTTTAGCAGCGACACTTTGTTTATCGGGTATATTCGTAATAATCGCGCCTTTCGCTTCGGGAAGATTATAAACTTTGGCAAATTCCGTTTTGACCGAATCGAGCAGCACGCCTAAATAACCGCGCCGAACTTTTCCGTTTTGGACGATTTGCCGGTAGACATTCGCCGCGTCGTTTGACGGCAGGGCAAATCCGATACCGTTGTAATCGCCCGTCGAAGTAGCGATTTGCGAATTTATTCCAATGACTTCGCCATCCATATTGACAAGCGGACCGCCGGAATTTCCGCGATTAATTGCCGCGTCGGTTTGAATAAATTTTTGAAAAAGCGAAGCATAAGGTGTTTCGCGCTTAACTTGCGAAACAATTCCCGCCGTAACGGTTTGCGCCAGTCCGAAAGGCGAGCCGATTGCTAAAACCCAATCGCCGATTTGTGCCGCGTCGGAGTTGGCGAGTTTGACAAACGGCAATTCGCGTCCCGTGTCTATCTTTAAAACCGCCACATCGGTTTCTTCGTCCGCGCCGACGATTTTCGCCGAGAATTCTTCGCCCGATTGAAGTCGCACGATTATCTTTGAAGCATCGTCAACGACGTGATAATTTGTCAAAATATAACCCGATTTATCGACGATAAAACCGCTTCCGACCGCGCTGCTCGGGCGGCGCGGAACTAATCGGCGATAAAATTCGCTAATGTCGTCGGATTGTTCCGAAGGTTTTTCACCTTTCAAAGTTACTTCGGGAACTTTTCCCTTCGTATCGATATTGACGACGGCAGGCTCGACTTTTCTTGAAACTTCGGCAAACGAAGCGGAAAGTTTCTCTGGCGTCGCGGCTAAATCTCTGATTTTTTCGGTGTTGTTATTTGTTTGAGCAAACGATTGACCTGCGTTTGTTCCAAAAATTAAACACGCAAATGCTAAATATGCAAACGACAAACGGATTTTACGCAACGGATTTTTTTCAGATTCTCTTCGACAAATTGACATTAGTGCTTCTCCTTAAAAAACAAGATTTCGGCAAATGATTTCTGGTATCAAAGTATAGCAAAATACAATTAAGAATTACGAATTATGAGTTGCGAGAAAAGAACGAACTTTTGACAATAGTTTCAATCGCCGCGTAATACCAATTAAAATTTAGTAAAATGCTTTTACTTAAATTTTAATTGGTAATTTTTAATTCGTAATTGAAAGCGTCACTTTCATCACGCCCTTTTGCCCGGCGCGTTTCATAGCCTTCACACCTTCATTTAAAGAAAATTCTTCGCTGATAAGGTTTTCTACGTCAACTGATTTATTTTTCAATAAATTGAGCGCAGGCAAAAAACGTCCGCAGCGTGAGCCGACAATTGTGATTTCATCAACGACGACGCGCCACGACTGCCATTTCGCCGCCTCGTGAAACGTAGATTTCAAAATTAATTTTCCGCGCGGCTTCAGCAAATCCATCGCCAGACCGAAACCCGATTCAGCGCCGCTTGCTTCGACGACGACATCAAAATCTCTCGCTAGTTTTTTCGCGTCCGCAAGTAAAATGCCTTCGATATTACGCTTTTCGACCAGCGAAAGTTTTTCTTTGTGTTTGCCGATTAAAGAAACATTTCGGCTTTTCAGCCGAAGACTTTGAGCGCAGAGATTCCCGAGCTTGCCGTCGCCGACGACCGCAACTCGCGTTTCAGGGAAAATCTCGACTTGCTCCATTATTCCGAACGCCGCCGCTAAAGGCTCTGTAAAAACGGCTTGTTCATCGGTTACGTCGAAGGGAACTTCTAAAAGATTTCGGCTCGGCAAAGTTAAAAATTCAGCGTGTGCGCCATCGCGCCCGATAATTCCGAGAACGGTTCGCGCCGGACAATGCCGCGAATCGCCTTTTCTGCACGAATTACAAACACCGCAACCCGCGTTTATCTCGCCGACAACTCTTTTTCCGATGAGATGTTTCGCGTCTTTCGCATTCTCGACAACGCCGACGAACTCGTGTCCGATTGTTCCTTGAAAATCCGCGTAACCTTTGACAATTTCTAAATCCGTGTTGCAGATGCCGGATTTCAGAACGCGCACAAGTGCTTCATCATCGCGGTTTGGCTGGCTAACTTCGGCTAAATTCAATTTGTTATTTTCAAATCTTAAAGCCTTCATTGAATTTT
>DATLXD010000362.1:0-21757 GCA_035575965.1 Pyrinomonadaceae bacterium
ACTCCGAGTTTGCCGACTTGCACGGGCTGCGTCGCCGGATTATTCGGCGCACTCACGCCCAAGTGCGAAGCGTTCAGTTCGCCGACCATCAGCGACATCAAACGACGCATCTCATCGCCGGTTTTCGCGCCCGCAATCAAAGGTTCATAAGTCTGGCGAACGGCGTTCCAATCCGCGCCGTTAAATTTTTCGTCGAAAAAATTGTCGCGCATAAAACGCCAGCCTTGATTGAAAACTTCCAGCTTTTCCTGTGCGAAATTGACGTTCATATCGAGATTTAAAGCAAGCGGGCGAACTTCGCGCTTATCCAAACTGACAATATTGATGCGTCCGTTTTCCAGATAAAAAACTTCCTTCGAGTCGGGTGAAAACTGCGCGTCGGATTTGAAAGTCGCCGTTGAAGTCAACTGCTTTGCCGAAGAATCGGTTGCAAATTCATCGAGCGGAAGCACATATAAATTAAATTGTCCTTCGCTTGATGCCAGCACGAGAACGGATTTTCCGTCCGGGCTGATAACTTGACTGCCGACATCAACGCCGGTTTGCAGAAGGCTCAAACGCCGCCGAATATCTTCAAAAACGATTGCCGTTGATTTGTCTTCGTCGGTTTTTCCTTCTCCGACTAAAGATGAAGGCGAAAGCGGCGAAGTGTTCGGTGTTGCGTTCGGACTTGGCGAAACGCCCGGAATCAGTGAAACATTCGGACTCGGCGCAACGTTCGGTGTTGGCGTGGCGTTCGGATTCGGCGGCGCGACCGGCGCGGGCGGCGATTTTTGACGCGGATTTTCTTCTTTAAAAAGGTCGCGGAATTGGTCTTCGCGGAACTTCGGCGTGCGCAGTTTTAAATCGATTCTGGCAAGCGAGCCGGTCTCGGTGCGCTGGCTGGTATTGAATAAAATAAACGTGCCGTCTGGACTCCACGAAATCGAACCGGCGTTTGAATTAGCGATAAAACTTATCGGGCGAGCGATTCCGCCGCCGACCGGAACGACGCTGACATTTGTGTAAGAACGATTTTCCGGCGCGCCGGTCAAAAATCCAAGCCAGCGACTGTCAGGCGACCAGACGAAATTTCTTTTGCCGACAAACGGTGATTTGTCCAGCACTAATTTGCCGACTTCGCGCTCTTGTTTCGTGTTCAAATCATAAACAAACAACTGGCGGGAATTGCGAATGAAAGCCAGGTATTTTCCGTCAGGTGAGAAAACAGGCGACACATCATCGCCGTTCTTCGTAACTGGCGTTTCTGTTTCCGTAGCAAAATCATATTGATAAACGAGCATTTTGCCGTCGCGCTCTGAAACGTAAGCGATTTTTCGGCTGTCGGTTGACCACGCCGCAAACGATTCGGGCGCGGCTGTTTTCGTCAGCCGCACCGCTTCGCCGCCGTCTTTTGCCGATGCCGCGAAAATTTCGCCGCGAGCGACGACCACAACTTTTTTGCCGTCTGGCGAAAGTGCGAACTCACGAATTTGCGTTGAAAGATTTATGCGGTCGGAAAGCGGACTCGCCGCCGTCCCGCGCAAAACAATCGGAACTTCGCTGGCTTTTCCATCAGTGTTCATTTGCCAGATTTTAAAATTTCGCTCGAAAACAATCTGCTTGCCGTCGTAAGAAATGTTCGCCCACAAAACGCGCCCGTCGGTAAAATTCGTCAATTGTTTGGCTTGACCTTTGAGCGGCTGTGTCCAGATGTTTTGCGCGCCGCTTCTGTCCGAAACAAAATACAGCCGCGAGCCGTCCGCGCTCCACATCGTCCAAAGCTGTTTTGCGCCGCGCGTCGTAATTTGTTCGTAAGTCGGATTTGCGCCGTCGCGCTTGAGCCAGATTTCGCTTTCGTCAATATGACTGCGCCCTTTGCGCCACCATTGATTTCCGCCGAAACCACGCGCCGAAAAAACGATGCTCGCGCCGTCGGGCGAAGGCGCGGATTGAAATTCACTGACGTAACGGTCGGAACTCATCTGCATCGGCGTTCCGCCATTTGCCGACACGCGAAAAATGTCGCTCATTCCCGCAATATCTTTACTCGACGAAGAAAAATAAAGCCAGTTGCCGTCGCGCGACCAGGCGTCGAGCTGTTCGCCCGCATCGTCAAAAGTCATTCTCGACAAATCGCCTGTCTCCAAATTCACCACATAAACATCACTGTTTCCCGTCCGCGACGAAGTGAACGCCAGCCGCCGTCCGTCAGGCGAATACATCGGACGCGCTTCGGTTGCTGGATGCGAAACCAGCAGTTGCGCCGTTCCGCCGCCAGCCGGAACAGTCCAAACATCGCCGCCCGAAACAAAAGCGATTTCACGGCGGTCAGGCGAAATTGCCGGCTCAGTCAAATAAGCTGTGGATTTTTGCGCGTCAACCGAAAAAGCGTTCAAGGCGACGAAGAAAAGGGTAAAAAACAAGACAAAAACATTTTTTGTTCGCGGCATTTTGGGATTCCTCTGGATTGAATTAAATAAAAACTGAAAGTAGAATTTTCTACGCAAGAAAAGTAAATTTTGTTGCAGAGAATAGATATTTTAGGTTGAGGGAATCTTTAATGATAAATGATAAATAAAGATGGATCGTTCGATGGGTATTTGCTAAAAGCTATATTCCGGCAAATCGCACTTTTGTTTCCGTTACAGTAACAAACTGCTCCGGTAACTTTCCGGCGTAACTTTTAAGCAGCTGTTGCAACACTTCAATTTTATTTGCCGCTCGTTCATCTTCAAGACGCAACAAAATAACTCCGTAATGTTTGCGCCGCTCCCGAAAAACCAACTCGCCGAAATCCTTGTCGTTTGTTATCAAAATCCAATTTTCGGCAAATGCTTTTTCAGTAATCGCTTCGTCCGTCATTCCCCGCGCTTCGTCGAAAACAGAAAAAACTTCGTGGTTTTGCCCGCGCAGCCATTCGGCGACTTTCGAGCCGGTGCATTCGTCAACCAGAAAACGCATCTTACGCCGTCTCCGTTACGAGCGGCATAAAGTCTGTGCGGCTTAAAGATTCTCTGGCAAACAAAAGACAGGCTTGAATATCTTCCGGCGTTAATCCTTCATACTCGTCCAAAATTTCTGCGGTTGTCGCTCCGTGCGCTAAAAGGTTCAGTATAAACTCGACGGTCAAGCGTGTGCCTTTAATTACAGGCTTGCCGACCATGACTTTCGGATTCAATGTGATTCTCTCAAGTAGAATTTGGTCTTTCATACATTAATTTTTGCACATCTTCGGTTCAATGAGAAATTATTTAACGACGGAATTGACGTGGCGCAAAAGGATATACGTAACTTTGGGTTTAACGAGCGAAGTTTTAACAAAGTCGCTGTTTCGCTCTCAACGACTTATTCGACAGCGCGTTTATATTAAATGGTCAGATTAAAAATAGGTTAGTTTGCGATACAGAACTTCTTGCGGCTTCACAGCAGATTTGCTTTTTTTATCTCGCTCAGACATAACTCTTTTCGTCCAATTTCCTTTTGCGTCAAACTTCAAATACTCGTATGTTTTTTTTGATTCGATAGAATTTTTCTCGGTGTCATATGAAAGCATCTCTATTTCATTGCCTTTGTCATCGAGAACAAAGATTTATGCGGCATCGGCAAATTTTACTTTGGCGGTTCTTTTATACGAGCGATAAGTTGAAAAGCCTTCTTTTGCAAGACCTAGAATCGCGCGGCGATTGTCGAACATCAGTTTCATCCACGCGCGTTTGTTCATTTGCGGGAAGTAAATTCCGCGAAAGAAAAATCTAGCGACCAGATGTCCGATGCGGTATTCAAGTGGTTTGTCACTGATGGCGGCGAGGGCTTCGGCGTTGCGTTCGGGGCTGTAACTCGAAGCCCAGGCGTGGATGACTTCGTGTCTGGCTTCTTCAATCGTCATTTTGGCGGGCTTGTGCGCCATTACAAACTGCGCGAATTCGAGCCAGTGTTTCGGACGGGTTAAGCGTCCTGCTTTCTCCAATCGCGTGTAGAGCGGAGTTGCCGGAAACGGCGTAAGCTGCCCGAAGACCGGCAAGCCCGGCTGCCAACTGTTAACCTGTTCCAGAGTTCTATCCGCCACGCCCGTCGTGTCATTATCCATTCCGAAAATAAACGACGTGATTGCATAGATATTGCGTCGGGCGAGACCTTCAAGCACGTCTTTGTAATCGCCCGGCTTGCTGAAATTCTTGTTGACATCAGCCATATTCTGAGGGTCAATCGATTCCATTCCGATGAAAATCCACTTGCCGCCCGAATCGGCAATCAAATCAACCAGTTCTTCATCTTTCAAAAGATTCGCGCTGATTTGCGCGACCCACGGAAGCTGCGCTCCGGCGGCGATGACATCGCGTAATAATGATTTGAGCCGCTTTTTGTTGATGGCGAGGTTGTCGTCAATAAAGAAAACGGCGATTTGACCACGCTCGTTTTTGCCGCGTTCCTTTAATCTCAACAATTCTTCGACGACGCTTTCGTTGGTGCGAAAGCGAATCGAATCGCCGAAAAATCCCGTAACCGTGCAAAACTCGCAGCCGTATGGACAGCCGCGTCCGGTTTCAATCGGCACGACGAAGAATTTCCCCCAACCCGCGCCCATTTTCGACAAGGTTGACCGAAAGATTTTCGGAACAAGGCTGAATTGTTCTAAATCCAAAGTTTCCCAGGGAATATGCGGGTAAGGCTGTAAAGACGGCTTTATATCATTGCCTTTCGCGTCAACTTCCGGTTGATAAATGTCCTTTAGTTCGCCGCGTGCTGCGTCTTCGACGATTAAATGCCAGGTGCTGTCCGCTTCGCCGAGCGCAATCGCGTCGGCGTGTCGCTTTCCTCCGTCTTTGCCGAGAGCTTCGTCCGGGCATTCGGTAACGTGCGGTCCGCCCATCACGACTTTGATTCCGGCATCGCGCAGCGCGTCGGCGACTTTATAAGCCCGCGCCACCATTCTGGTCATCGCGCCGATGCCGACCAGACCGATGTTTTCTTCCTTGCAGTAACGCACGAGTTCTTCTCTCGTCATCGCTTTGGCGTTACCGTCAATCAAGATGACTTCGTGTTCCTTCGGTGTCAGTGATTGCAGCAGAAACATCCATAAATGCGGCATAAAATTGCGCGTTACGCCGTTGTCAGGGTTATAAAGCAGTATCTTCATAATTTTAAAATTGGCGGGGAAAGCCGTTGATAGTTGTTAATGATTTGGGAACTGACGAACTGAAAAACCTGCTTGTTCCGAGTTAGCAAAAGATTGTTCGCTATCTGTTGCAGACTTAAAAAATGGCGGTTACAAATGATTTTTTCAACTTGGAGTAATTTTATGTCAAATGACGTATATTTTGCAAACATAATTTGGCTTTAAGACATTGTATCGAGAAATTGGTCTGGGGATTATCCGAACCATTTATTTGTAAGAAATCATATATCTCATAAATTCGGAAGTGTTATACTGCTCAAAAAGTGTGCTAAAATTCTGAAGTGATTGAACAATCCGGAGGCATTCGGCAATGTCGGCAAAAATCAAAAGAAAGGTTTGGAGATTCGGTTCGATTTTTATAATCGCCGCTGTCGGTTCTTTGCTGTTCGGATGCAAAACTAAATCAGGTGAACGCTCTTTGCCGATAATAGTTACAAATATTGTGGTTAAAAAATCGCAGCCCGCCAACTCGGTCGTTTCAAATTCAATACCAAACGAGATAAAAAACCGAGCGAATGCTGAAACTTCCGAAACATTTCCAAACAATTCGGTGAAAAAATCTCCGGCAAATTCTCGATTCGATTCTGCCGCCGCACAAAATTTAAATCTCGCAAAAAATCTCGTTTGGGCTTTCGGAGGCAAACAGCAGCGCGGCTGGTATCTTTATAAACCTTTGATTTGCCACGCTATCGGCGTTGAAATTGAGGCGAGCGAAAATGATTTTGCCGCCGGTTTATCCGACTGGCAAAAGGCAAACGGACTTCCGCCAAACGGAATTTTAGATGAGACGGCTTTAGCCGTGCTTGTTACCAAATGGCAGGCTAATCGCTTGAAGGTTCGCGGTTACGCTTCCCCGAATGAATTGCTAGTTGCGCCGACGGCTGATTTTTATGACGTTGCGCGCCCCGACGAACTTCGTCAGGTCGAGCGCGAGACTTACGCGGCTTACAAAAAATTAGCGGCGGCGGCGATTGCTGACAAATCTCTGAATTTAGCAAATAACGGCAGAGGCGAACTTGCTTCGTCCGAACGATTCCTGAAAATCGTCTCATCATTTCGTTCCAGAGAATATCAGAACAAGCTGCGCAGAGAAACGCCAGATTCGGGACGCGCCGGTCTTGCCGTCGGCAGCAGCCCGCATTTTACGGGACGCGCGCTCGACGTTTACGTCGGCGGTGAGCCGGTTATCACAAAGGACGAAAATCGCGCCGTCCAAGTCAACACAAAAATTTACCTTTGGCTAGTCAAAAATGCGGGAAAATTTGGCTTCAAACCGTATTTTTACGAGCCTTGGCATTGGGAATATGCGCCTGATTAAATGATTATCAATTCCGTTTCAATCCAAACTTCCATCTTTGGTTAAAATTTACGTCCGTCGCTGGATGCAGCAAAATTACATTATGATATGGACGCGACACGCATTCGACCAATCGCTATTTGTCTGTTTCGTCACGGAAACCGAATCCTGGTCTCGGAAGGCTTTGACACAATTAAGCAAGACTATTACTACCGTCCTTTGGGCGGCGGAATTGAGTATGGCGAGAGCAGCCGAGAAGCCGTTTTGCGAGAGATACAAGAAGAACTCGGCGTTGAAGTAGAAAATCTTCAGATGCTTGGTGTATTGGAAAACATTTTTATCTACGAAGGGCAACAGGGACACGAAATCGTTTTCGTATTCGATGCGGAGTTTGCAGACAAGTCGCTATATGAATTCGACGAGATTGACGGTTATGAGCAAGAAGCAAATATTAAATTCAAAGCAAGATGGTTATCGGAAGATAAAATTAAAAACAGTGACGCCAGATTAGTACCGGAAGATTTAGTAAAAATGTTATTTTTAACAGCCGATGAAGCGTAGCATTGGACATGAAATTTAATAGTCAACAATTAATAACTGCTCACTGATAAATTTTACGCCCGTCTATTTTCAGTCGTTAGACACCGTAGATTTTCAGCTTAAATTCATCGTTCGACGTATAAACTTCGACGCGCTGACCGGAAAACATTCTCGAACTGCGAACTATCATCGGCAAGCCGCCGTTCGGCACATTCGTTCCGTATTCGCGCTTGCCGAAAATAGAGGCGATTTGCGGATTCAGGCGTTGCGTGATGCCGTAGCGAATCGCACGCGAGGCGGGCGGAACAAAACCGTTTGTGCGGCGCGGATTTATAATTTCAATCGCGTTATCAAAAATTGAAACTCTGGTCGGTATGTCGCGCAATGCCAAATCACGGTGCATCAAGGCATTGGCAACGGCTTCACGAATCGAATAAAGATGATAATTGCCGCGTGCCTGCACCGGCGAATTTCCGTTCGATGAAGATTTTTTCGGTTTGAATTTCAGTAAATCGCAATACCGATTAATAAATTGCAGACAAGATTCATAAAGCGTTAAAAGATTTCCGCCTAGTTCGATTTTTTCAACAGTCTGCGCATTTCCGTTTGCGCCCGAATAACGAGTTGCCGTAACTTTCGTCTGCGGCACAAGCTCGGCGACTTTTTCGTTTTTTCCAAACAGCAAAACGCCGGCGACGGTCGGCATAAATTCGTCCGCGTTTCCGACGGCGAGCAGCAAATCCTTTTTCAAAAAATCGGCGGTTTGATAAAGGTTTTTGCCCAGAAAATCGTCTTCAAACGCGCCCGCAAAACTCCACAAAAGCGCGTCGTCAAAGTCTTCTTCGACAGCGTTTTGAAGCGGGATATTTTCATAGACGAGCGGGCGAATCTCGTCCAGCCAATCGGACAATTCGCCGCGTGCGACTTCGATTTTTTCCGCGCCTATTCTCAGATAAAATCTGCCGTCGCGCGTGCGATAGGGGCGGCGTTTGCCGTCGACGTCCAAAACCACAATGCGTCTGCCGTCGTTAAAAGTAATGCAGTCAATCAGCGGAAGTAGCGAGGGATAAATTTCTTCGCGGCAAATTCTGACAAGTTCTTCCTGCACTTCGCCCGCGTTTCTCACGCCTTCAACGTACAGTTGGTCGGTTACGCCGAAAATCATCGTGCCGCCGTCGGTATTAGCGAGCGCGACGATTCCTTTGGCGATTTTTTCGGGATTCGAGAGTTTTACCTTGAGTTCGAGATAAGTGTCTTCGCCGCCGCGAATCAAGCGCAGCAATTCGGTGCGCGTCGTTTGCGGCGCGGGTTGGTTCAAGACATATTCTTGAAAAGAGCGGTCATTTGTCGCTTCAAACTTTTGAGTGTTGCGAAATTTTCTGCGTGGCATCAAAAGAGGCGCGATAATTTTTGTCAAGACGGCACGCGCTTTTATAAACCGCCCGAATGAGTAGTTCGCCGAAAACTCATTGCTGGAATTCAGATTGTCAACCGCTTTAATTGAAACATTTATCAACTTAAAAGTAAAAGAAACGCCGAAACTGCCGGATTTTATTTGCGCTTTCCGCGTTTTTTTCGCAAACTAATCGCGTTCTTTCTATTCAAAACGCGAAACAACTTAAAACGTGGAACGTGAAGTCATTACAGCTTACGTCGGACTTGGCTCGAATCTGGGTGACCGCAGCGGCAATCTGCTGCTTGCCGTGCGCGGTTTGATGGAAGCCAGTTTTTTCGTCAACAAACTTTCTGCCGTTTATGAAACCGAGCCGGTAGATTTGGAAAATGCGAGCGAGCATCCGAAATATCTGAATATGGTCGCGGAGATTTTTGTAAAGAGCGTTTCGCCGTCGCAAATGCTGGCGCGGATGCTGAGAATCGAATATCTGCTCGGACGCAAGGACAAGAATTTGAAAAAGCCGCGCACCGTTGATTTAGATTTACTTCTTTTCGGAAATTTCCAGCTTTACACGGAATTTTTGACTTTGCCGCACCCGCGAATACACGAGCGCAAGTTTGTTTTAGTGCCGCTGGCGGAACTCGCACCGCATTTCGTTCATCCCGTCCAAAATCAAACAATCCAAGAACTTCTGGAAATGTTAAAAGACGATTCGGAAGTAAAACGCTGGAATCCGAATTGAATTAAAAATGCAAAATTATTTGACATTGAGTTTTAACTTGCGATAATCGCTTAACTTTCTAAAGACGCTTTAAATTTTTAATTTTGCATTAAAAACTATGGCATATCTGCAACCGGACAAACCTGAAAAAGTTTATGTTCCCGCGCTGCGTGCGGCAAAGGAAAAAGGTGAAAAGCTCGTTTGCCTGACGGCTTACGATTATCCGACGGCGCGAATCGTCGATGAAGCGGGCGTGGAAATTATTCTCGTCGGCGACAGTATGGGCAACGTCATACACGGCTACGGCAACACGATTCCCGTAACGCTCGAAGAAATTCTGTCCGCCGTCAAAGCCGTCAAACGCGGCTCAAATCGCGCTCTGCTGGTTGCCGATATGCCTTATGGAAGCTATCACACAGGCGAAAACACGACCGTGCGAAACGCTCTGATTTTGATGAAGGACGGCGGTGCGGAAGCGATAAAACTCGAAGGCGGACGCAACCGCGTCGGGCTTGTCAAAAGATTGGTTGACGAAGAAATTCCCGTGATGGCGCACATCGGACTGACGCCGCAATCGGTTCATAAACTCGGCGGCTACGCCGTGCAGGGAAAAACTGCTGTCGACGCGCAGCGTTTGATTGAAGACGCGAAAATGCTTGAAGAAGCCGGAGCGTTTGCGATAGTTTTGGAACTCGTGCCGCGCGAGATTGCCGAGATAATAACAAAGGAGTTGAAGATTTCCACCGTCGGCATCGGCGCGGGTTTGGAGTGTGATATTCAAGTTCTCGTTCTGCACGATTTAGTCGGACTTTCTTTCGGCAGATTGCCGCGTTTTGTGCGCCAATACGCGAACATCCGCGAAGTGATGACCGAAGCCGTTCAGAGTTGGATGGAAGACGTGAAAAGCGGCGATTATCCGAGCGAAAAAGAATCTTACGGAATGCCGAAAGAAGCAAAAGCGGAAATGAACAAATCTGCGTAATAAAGTAAAATTTCTTAATTTATGGAAATTATCAACCGCCGCGCGAGAATGGCATCGCTGACGAGAAAACTGCGGCGCGAAAATAAAACCGTCGGTTTCGTGCCGACGATGGGCGCGTTGCACGAAGGTCATCTGAAACTTGTCGAGGAAGCCAGACAAATGTGCGATGTCGTGATTGTTTCGATTTTTGTCAATCCGGCGCAGTTTAACGAAAGCTACGATTTTGAAAAATATCCGCGTGATTTGACCGCCGATGCCGCACTTTTAAGTGAATACCAGGTTGATTATATTTTCGCGCCGAATCGGGATGAAATCTACGGCGAAGGCTTTGCAACTTTTGTCACGGTTGAAGATTTGTCGGAAAAATTAGAAGGCGCGTCGCGCCCCGGACATTTTCGCGGCGTGGCAACCGTCGTAACAATTCTTTTTAATACGATTCGTCCCGATTACGCTTTTTTCGGACAAAAAGACGCGCAGCAAGTCGCCGTAATCAAACGTTTAACACAGGATTTAGGATTTGATACGGAAATTGTCGTCGCGCCAACCGTGCGCGAAGAATCCGGGCTGGCGATGTCTTCCCGAAACGCTCTTTTAAGCGCGGAGGAAAGACGCGCGGCGGCAATAATTTATCAAGGTTTGCGCAAAGCAAAAATCGCCGCCAAAGAAGGGGAGCGAAATGCTGTAAAGTTAGCGGCAATCGTGCGTGGAACGATTGAAACCGAACCGCTCTCGCAGATTGATTATGTTGCGGTAGTTGATGATAAAACACTCGAACCCATCGAAAAAATCGGTGAAAACGCCGTGTTGATTGCGGTTGCTGTCCGGTTCGGCAAAACCCGCCTGATTGACAACACGGTTATCAATCGAAAGCAGTAAAATTTCCGTCAAAAGCAGTATTTGGCGTGAAGTCTGCATCTAAATTATCGAATTGCCAAATTTCGGCTTTTCATAAAAATATGAGAAAAATCAAATCAATTTTGACGATTTTAAGTTTTGTATTCGTGTTTTCGATTGCGGCTTCGGCGCAAGCCGTAACTTTAACGTCGCTCGACGGCGAAAAAGTCAACGTACAGGCACAAAAAGGCAAAGTCGTCGTGCTGGCAATCGGTGCAAGCTGGCTGCCTTTGTCGACGCAGCAAGCGGTTTCTATAAATAAATTAGCGAAAAAATACGCTGGACGCGACGTTGTATTTTACTTCGTAATGACAGATTCAACCTCTATAAAATCGAAAAATTATGCCGACGACGATGCGATTCGTAAATTTGCGGCGACCAATAAATTAAACGTCCCGATTCTGCGGGATTCGGACGGCGCAATCACGCTGAAAAAATTCGGCATTGACCAGCTGCCTTCGTTTGTTATCTTGGGCAAAGACGGCAAACCGGCTACCGAATCTTACGTCGGTATTGACATTGACCCGAAAATCGATATTACTGCGGCGATTTCGCAAGAGATTGACGAAATTTTGTAAGATTAAATTAAAACAGGACGGACAGGATAAACAGAATGAATTGTTTGTCCTGTTTTTTATTTGAGATTTTTCATTAATTTATAAACTAAATTGACCGGCAAGCCGACGACGTTCCAATAATCGCCCCTGATTTCTTCAATAAACAGCGCGGCTTGCGCTTGCACGGCATACGCTCCGGCTTTGTCGAGCGGCTCGCCTCGTTCGACCAGAAATTCAATCTCCGCATCGTTCATTTCGGCAAATTTAACCCGCGTTTTTTGATAATCAACCGCCGATTGCGGATTGCGGATTGCAGATTGCGAATCTGTCTCCTCTTTTCTCTTTCTCCCTTTATCTTCATCTTTTCTCATCAAGGCAACGCCCGTTAAAACTTCGTGCCAATTTCCCGAAAGCATTCGGAGCATTCTTCGGGCATCTTCAAAATCCTTTGGTTTTCCGATAATTTGATTATTAATAACAACAATCGTGTCTGCGCCCAAAATTAAAGCGTTTCGGTGATTCGCGGCAACGGTTTCAGCTTTTGTTTTTGCCAGTCTTTGCACATAGTCTTCGGGTTTTTCACCCGAAAATTCCGTTTCGTCCGCGTCGGCAACTTCCTTTAAAAATTGCCAACCGACAGCCGTTAAAATTTCTGCGCGGCGCGGGCTTCCCGATGCCAGGATTAATTTCGGAAGCTCGAACATTGAACATTTACCATTGAACATTTATCATTAAACCTCTTGTAAATCCTTAATGATAAATGATAAATGATAATTGTCGAACGTTATGGAAGACCTTTTTCGCGCATTGCCGAAGTTGCTCAGGGAATTTGAAGACACGGAAGAGATCCGCGAAGCCGTCGCGCTTGCTGCGTGGCGCAGAATCGCGGGCGAGAGTTTATGCGAACACGCCGTTCCGTTTCGTCTTTTTAACAAGCATTTAATCGTCGCGGTGGCAAACAAAACCTGGAAAAGACATCTCGAATACTTAAGCGGACAAATGATTTTTAAGCTCAATTCGGTGCTTGGGCGAGCGGTTGTTACGTTTATCGAATTCCGCGTGGACGAAGAAACAGTTTTGGAAGAACGCGCCAAAAATAAAATTTCAACTGCGTCTCCCGAAGAATTGGAAGAAATCGCTCTGGAAGAAGTTACACCGAAATTGCGCGGCGCGGCGGATGCGATAAAGGACGATAATTTGCGCTATCAATTTCTGCTCGCCGCCGGAAGCTGTCTGGCGCGTAAAAAGAAAATGGTAAATCGTGAATCGTAGACGGTTTATAAAAGAAAATCTGTTCGCGCTTCTCTATATAACTAAACTATGGACATAAAAACAATTGCCAAACTCGCGCATCTGGAGATAACCGAAGAAGAAGTCGCGCTTTACACGCCGCAAATGGCTGACATCGTGGCTTACGTCGAGCAGTTAAACGAACTCGATACGGAAATGGTCGAAGCGTCAATCGGCGGTTTGACCGCAGAAGGCAAAGCAACAAAGACGACGCGCGAAGACGCGCCGCACGAATCTCTGGGGCAAAAACTTGCGCTCGACCAAGCTCCGGCGGCAGTCGCAGGACATTTTAGAGTGCCGAAAGTCCTTTAGAAATGAAAAATTCAAAATTCAAAATTCAAAATTGGCTTTATATATTTTGCATTTTACGTTTTGCATTTTTAATTGGATGCAGTGTTCCGAATCTCGAAAAGCCGGAATGCACCGCCGCGCGGCTGGTGGCGAGAGAATTTTATTCGTATCATTTCGGGAACGATATGAAGCCGTCAAAGGAAAATCTAAAGTTGCGCGCGAGATTTTTGACCGATGAATTAAAGCAGAATTTAGCCGCGCAAGCAGACGGCAAAATCGATTATTTTACTGCTACGGATGATTATCCAAAGGCTTTTCGCGTTGGCGGCTGCGAGGTTGCAAACGAAAATAAAACTGTTTTTGAAGTTGTACTTTTTTGGAAAGACGATGCGCGGAGCGAACAGCGCGAAATTAAAGTTGAAACTGTCAAGCAAAATGATAACTGGCTGATAAATAATGTCGAGAATTAAGTAAGGCAACGATATAAATACGGATTTTTGTTTCTATTTTTATGAGTATTCTTTCGGAAATTGAAAAAACTTTGACCAACGCAGAAAAACTGAACGAAACGCTAAATTCGTTTTTGATAGTTGAGCGTGATTATGCAACCGAACGTGCCGCAGATGTAGAAAACTCAGGCGACGAAAACCAAATTTTGCGCGGCACGGCAATCGCCGTCAAAGACAATATCTGCACCAAGTTTTCGCAGACTTCGTGCGGCTCGCGCATCTTAGGCAATTACAAACCGCAATACAACGCGACAGCGGTTGAAAAGTTACTTGGCGCAGGCGCAGTTATCGTCGGCAAAACGAATATGGACGAGTTTGCGATGGGTTCGTCAAACGAAAATTCAGCGTTTGGAACGGTGAAAAATCCCTGGGATACGACAAGAGTTCCGGGCGGAAGTTCGGGCGGTTCGGCGGTCGCTGTTGCGTCTGGCGTAGTTCGCGCGTCTTTGGGTTCGGAAACAGGCGGCTCGGTGCGTCAGCCTGCTTCGTTTTGCGGAATCGTCGGACTCAAGCCGACTTACGGCAGAATCTCGCGTTTCGGTCTGGTTGCGTTTGCTTCGTCGTTAGACCAAATCGGAATTTTTGGGCAAACATCAAAAGATGTCGCCGACGTTTTGAAAGTCATTGCGGGACGCGATAAAAACGATGCGACGACTGCTGACGTTCAAGTTCCAAACTATTCCGAAGAAATCGGAAAAGATATAAAAGGAAGAAAAATCGGCGTGCCGCGTGCGCTTTTCGGCGAAGGTCTCGATGCGGAAGTTAGGGAATCAGTGGAAAAGGCAATTGAAAATTATCGAAGTTTGGGTGCGGAAATCGTCGGTGTCGAATTGCCGCATTCAAAATACTCAATCGCGGTTTATTATATTCTCGCAACGGCTGAGGCTTCGTCGAATCTTGCGCGGTTTGACGGCGTGCGCTACGGTTTTCGTGCCGAAAACGCTCACGAATTGCGCGAAATGTATATGAAAACGCGCGAAGAAGGTTTCGGAGCGGAAGTCAAACGCCGCATAATGCTCGGAACTTACGTTTTGTCTTCAGGTTATTACGATGCTTATTATACGAAAGCGCAAAAAGTTCGAACCTTGCTCAAGCAAGATTTTGTAAATGCCTTTGAAAAATGCGACGCGATTCTCACGCCGACCACACCGACAACCGCCTTTAAAATCGGTGAGAAATCAGATGACCCGTTGGCGATGTATTTGAGCGACATTTATACGGCTTCAGCGAATCTTGCGGGCATTCCGGGCATTTCCGTGCCGTGCGGTTTGTCTTCGGAAAACTTGCCGATTGGCTTGCAGTTAGTCGGAAATTTCTGGACGGAAGGCTTCTTGCTGAATCTGGGAAATGTTTATGAAAATGAATTTCCGCTCGGCGCGGAAGCTAAATTACGAACTACCAATGGAAAACAGATGTTTCACAATTCGTAAATTCGTAAATGAATTTTATTTGGCAAGTTGAAGACGCAAAACTTTCGCGTCTTCACAGTGGCGGAAAACACTGCAATTATAAGGCTTTCATCAAAACGGAAAAATCGAATCCAAAAAGTTATGCTGAATTATTCGTTCAGAATGCGCGGCTGAATCGTTCCATTTTGACATAGAAAGGAAAAAGCGATTAATTGTTTGTTTTAAAAATCTTGAACGTAGAAACTAACATTCAAGATTATAAACAGCGAATCTCCTCTTCTCCCTTTCTTGCTTTCTTTCCTACTTTACGATTCCGACTTGGCTAAGCGCGTAAGCGTAATCAAACGCGATTTCCTTCAAACGGTCATAGCGTCCCGAAGAGCCGCCGTGTCCCGCACCCATATTTGTCTTTAACAAAATAGTGTTGTCGTCAGTTTTCATCGCGCGGATTTTCGCGGCGAACTTTGCGCCTTCCCAATACGGAACTTGACTGTCGTTGAGCGAAGTTTCGATTAACATATTCGGATACTTCTGCCGCTTGACATTATCATACGGCGAGTATTTCATCATATAATCAAACGCTTCCTTTTCATTCGGATTTCCCCACTCGATATACTCACTCGTCGTCAACGGCAAACTCGCATCGAGCATCGTATTTATCACGTCAACAAACGGAACTTGTGCGATAACGGCTTTAAATAAATCAGGTCGCATATTGACGACCGCGCCCATCAAAAGCCCGCCCGCGCTTCCGCCTTGAATCACCAGACGGTCGTTTGACGTATATTTATTTTTTATCAGCCACTCCGCCGAATCAACAAAATCGTTAAAAGTGTTCTGCTTTTTGAACATTCTTCCCTCTTGTCGCCATTTTTCGCCGAGTTCCGAGCCGCCGCGAATATGCGCGATAGCGTAAATCATTCCGCGGTCAACCAGACTCAGCCGCGCGGTCGAAAAATTCGGCGTCATCGAAGCACCGTAAGAGCCGTAAGCATAAAGCAGCATCGGCGATTTGCCGTCGAGTTTCGTTCCCTTTTTCATCACCACCGAAATCGGAACTTTTACGCCGTCACGCGCCGTCGCCCAAACTCGCGTCGTTTCATATTGCGCCTTATCGTAACCGCTCGGAATCTCCATTTGTTTGAGCAGTTTGCTTTCTTTTGTTTTGAAATCGTATTCGTAAGTTGAATTCGGCGTAATCATCGAAGCGTAATTGTATCGAACGACCGGCGTCTCGAATTCGGGATTGACGGACAAACTTGTCGTATAAACCGATTCGGGCGTAGCAATGCGAGTCGTTGCGCGTTTCGTTTTCAAATCCATTACCTTCAAATACTCAAGCCCATTTTCGTGTTCGGTAACAATCGCGTAGTCTTTAAAAAAATCAACGCCTTCGATTTTTATCGCCGGATTGTGCCGGATAAAATCCTTCCAGTTCTTCTCGCTCGGGTCGCTCAAAGGCGCGCGCGAGACGCGAAAGTTTTCGGCATTTTTGTTGGTCGTGATATAAAATTCGCCGTTATAGAAATCAACCGCGTATTCGTGGTCTTTCTCGCGCGGCAAAATGATTTTCCACTCGCCGTTCGGCTGGTCGGCTGGCAAATAACGATATTCGCGCATCGTTTTGGCGTGTGCGCCGAGAAAAAGCATTTTTTTGTCGCGCGAACGCTCAACGCCGATGTCGTAAAGCTCATCCTTTTCTTCATAGACAAGCTGGTTATCGTTCGAGCCGACAGCGTGTTTCCAAAACTTATCGCTTCGCTTGGTAACATTGTCTTCGGTTACTACAAACAAAGTTTTGCTGTCGTTTGCCCATTCGACCGACGTAACACGCTCGATTTTGTCCGGCAAAATTTTTCCCGACCGTAAATCTTTTATTTGTAAAGTGTATTGCCGATAACCTGTATTGTCTGACGAAAACGCTAAAAGATTTCCGTCGTCGCTCATATCAAACGAACCGATGGCGTAGTATTTCAAGCCCTTCGCCAATTCGTTTTGGTCAAGCAAAAGCTGTTCGTCATCGCCGTTCTGTTTTTTCGAGCGGAAAAACATCGGATATTGCTTGCCTTCTTCGGTCTTCGTGTAATACCAGAAATCGCCAAATTTATAAGGCACGCTCAAATCCGTCTGCTTGATGCGCCCGAGCATTTCCTTATAAAGATTGTCCGCAAACGCCTGGTGCGGTTTCATCGCCCCTTCGGTGTAAGCATTTTCGGCTTCGAGATATTTGATAACTTCAGGATTTTTCTTATCGCGCAGCCAGAAATAATCGTCTTTTAATTCGTAGCCGTTTATTTTTGTAATTTTGGTTTCTCTTTTCGCAACTGGTGGTTTCATATCTGTCTGGGCAATGATTACAACATTGCCAACAACAATAACGATAAATAATCCTAGAACATAAAACAATTCTCTCATTTTGCCGAACTCCTTAAAGATTTAATTTTTCGAGGTGAACTCTCTTTTTTACGCAATTATATTAACATTTGTTTAGAATGAGTGGTAAATGATAAACGGTAAGTGGTGAGTTTTTTTGTACTGCACCCCGATAATCAAGCTGTCGCAGAGAGAGTAATTTGATTATTTTTGAACCATTGGTTTTCAAATGCGTTCGGCGTTTTGTAACCCAAAGCCGAATGTAGATATTGTTCATTAAAGTATTCGACTAAACTTTTCCATCTCGACTGCCAGTTCTTCAACCGATTCCCATTGATGCAGCCAACAGAGTTCTTCCTTGATAGTGAGAATCAGCCGCTCGGTATCGGCGTTGCCTTTCGGATTGGCGTAAGCGGTGAATGTCCCAACAATAGCTGTTTTGACAAGTCCAACTGCGTAACTTCTAAAGTTTAATTCTCCTTTTTATTAGCTGAACTAAAATCACAATTTTCTCCATTTCTTCTTGTCGCTTGACAAAGGTTTTTCCGTTTTGTATAGTCTGAAGTTTCGGACATTTCGTCTGACGCAAACAGTGAAGCGGAAGTTTCGAGTTTGCTTGAAAGCGTAAGACATTTGAGAAGTTTTCAAATGCCTGAAACAATTATTGTGGCGTAAAAATAAACGTCGCGGTTTTTTCAAGAGAAAAACGCTCCAGCGTTTATGGCAAATCATTCAAAATATGAATTGTTTTGCTAACCGAATATAAAAAGCCACGCCACAGAAAAGTTTGAATAGAGAAATGTCGAAGAGTTACGCGCTTTGACAATAAAGATTTTCTCGTTAAAGATTTAATAAATTTTATATTTTGCAAGTAACCGCTTGCGCTAACTGCCGAGATTGTTCGGTAAGAGGCAGGTTAGAGGTTACTGTCGTTTTTATTTAGAGAAACTTTTTCGCAGAAGTTTAGGATTAAAAAAGAAATGCCGACAATTAACCAATTAGTTCGCAAAGGTCGTCAAGCCGTCAAATATAAAACGGCGAGTCCGGCGTTGCAGGCAAGTCCGCAAAAACGCGGTGTTTGCACGCGCGTTTATACGCAGACACCGAAGAAACCGAATTCGGCTTTGAGAAAAGTCGCCCGTGTTCGTTTGACCAACGGAATCGAAGTTACGACTTATATTCCGGGCATCGGACACAATTTGCAGGAACACTCGATTGTGATGATTCGCGGCGGTCGCGTCAAAGATTTGCCGGGCGTTCGGTATCACGTTATTCGTGGAACGCTCGATTCAAGCGGCGTAGCAAACAGAAATCAGTCGCGTTCAAAATACGGCGCGAAACGTCCGAAGGGCGCGGCACCAACGAAAGGTAAAAAATAATTTAAGATTTGAGATTTACAATTTGCGATTGATAAACAATCCAAAATCCAAAATCTAAAATCCAAAATCAAAAGATTATGCCAAGAAGAAGAGTTGCAGGAAAGAGAGAAGTTTTACCCGACCCGATTTACAGCAGCATAATGGTGACGAAATTCATCAACGGCGTGATGTGGGCGGGGAAAAAATCGGTTGCCGAAAGCATTTTTTACGGCGCGATGCAGAAAGTCGCTGACAAAACGGGTGAAGAGCCGCTGAAGATTTTCAAAAGAGCGATGGAAAACGTCGCACCGACTTTAGAAGTCAAATCAAGACGTATCGGCGGCGCGACTTATCAAGTCCCGCTCGAAGTTACCAAAGACCGCCGCAACACATTGGCAATTCGTTGGATTGTAACCAACGCCCGCAAGCGCGGCGAGAAAACGATGGAAGACAGATTGGTCGGCGAACTGCTCGACGCAACCAACAATCGCGGCAATGCGGTGAAAAAGAAAGATGACGTTCATCGTATGGCGGATGCGAATAAGGCGTTCGCGCATTATAGATTTTAACTTCGTCCGTTATTTGTTGTTCGTCGTTGGTTGCTAAAGCACAACTGACTACTGACTACTGACTACTGGCTACTGACGAAAATGGCAAACATAAGTTTAGACAAATATAGAAACATCGGCATTATGGCGCACATCGACGCGGGTAAAACCACGACGACCGAGCGCGTGCTTTATTACACCGGCGTTTCGCACAAAATCGGCGAAGTCCACGAAGGCACGGCGACGATGGACTGGATGGAACAAGAGCAAGAGCGCGGAATTACGATTACCTCCGCCGCGACGACTTGTTACTGGACGCGCACAGGTGTCGAACACCGAATTAACATTATTGATACGCCCGGTCACGTTGATTTTACGATGGAAGTTGAACGCTCGCTGCGCGTTCTTGACGGCGCGGTTGCCGTGTTTGACGGTGTTGCCGGTGTCGAGCCGCAATCGGAAACCGTCTGGCGGCAAGCCGATAAATATAAAGTTCCGCGTATTTGTTTTATCAACAAATTAGACCGCGCAGGCGCATCGTTTGACCGTTCCTTCCAATCAATTATTGACCGTCTGGGCGCAAACGCCGTCGCTCTGCAAATTCCGGTTGGTTTGGAAGACCAACTCAAAGGTGTCGTTGACCTTATCACAATGAAGGCGTTGATTTGGAACGACGAAACCAAGGGCGCACAATACGAAACAACTGAAATTCCCGAAGATTTAAAGGCACAGGCTCAGGAAGCACGCGAAAAATTAGTCGAAGCCGTTTCGAGTATTGACGACGATTTGATGGAAAAATACTTGGAAGGCGAAGAAGTTTCGGAAGCCGAAATCCGCAAGGCACTTCGCAAAGGCACGCTGGAAATGAAAATTGTTCCGGTTGTTACCGGCTCGGCTTTCAAAAATAAAGGCGTTCAAACCTTGCTCGACGCAGTAGTTGATTATTTGCCGAGCCCTCTGGACGTTCCCCCAATCGAAGGTATTAATCCAAAAACTAACGAACTCGAACCGCGCGAGGCTAATGCTAACGCACCATTTTCAGGTTTGGTTTTCAAACTGATGGCGGACAAGCATTTGGGACAGCTTTCATTTGTTCGTATTTACAGCGGAACGGTGAGTGCAGGTTCTTACGTGTATAATACGATTAAAAACCAAAAAGAGCGTGTCGGACGACTTATGTTGATGCACGCTAACAAGCGTGAAGATATTGAGACAGCGTCGGCAGGAGAAATTGTCGCCATCGGCGGAATGAAAAACGTTACGACGGGCGATACGATTTCCGACGAAAACAAACATATTATTCTCGAATCAATGGAATTTCCAGACCCGGTTGTGCGAGTCGCAGTCGAGCCGAAAACTCGTCAAGACCAAGACAAAATGGGCATTGCGCTTAATCGTTTGGCACAAGAAGACCCGAGTTTTCAGGTTTCCAGCGATCACGAAACCGGACAGACAATTATCGCCGGAATGGGCGAGTTGCACCTTGAAATCATTGTTGACCGGATGAAGCGCGAATTCGGTGTTGAGGCTAATGTCGGCAAACCGCAAGTGGCTTACCGTGAAACAGTTACAGCATCCGCGCCGGGCAAAGAAATTTACAAGAAACAATCCGGTGGGCGCGGAAAATTCGGTCACGTCGAACTCGAAATCGAACCGGCTCCGGGCGAAGGTTTTGTATTTGAAGATAAAATTACCGGCGGCTCGATTCCGCGACAATTTATCAAGCCGACAATGGAAGGCGTCAGAGATGCGATGCAGCGCGGTTATCTGGCAGGCTACGAATTGGTGGACATTCGGGTTAGACTACTTTTCGGTTCATATCATGAAGTTGACTCGGACGAAATTTCATTTCATCTGGCTGGCTCATTTGCCTTTCAAGATGCCGTGAAAAAAGCGAAACCGGTTTTGCTTGAGCCGATTATGAAAATAGAAGTCGTTACGCCGGAAGAATATATGGGCGCGGTCAATGGCGACTTGAATCGTCGGCGCGGACAAATTGAAAAAATGGAGCCGCGCATCGGAAACGTCCAAGTCGTAACGGCGTTTGTGCCGCTTTCGGAAATGTTCGGCTACACGACAGATTTGCGTTCTTCGACGCAGGGACGCGCGACATCAACGATGCACTTTGAGCGATATGACCAAGCACCTCGTAATGTAGCAGAGGAAATTATCGCTAAAGTGAAAGGGGCATCAAGTTAGAAATTTTAGGTTTGAAATTTTAGATTGAAATCTAAATCAAAAGTTTATTGGAGAAAAAATGAGCAAAGAGAAATTTGACCGGTCAAAGCCGCACGTCAATATCGGGACAATCGGACACGTTGACCACGGCAAGACGACGCTGACGGCAGCCATTACCAAGGTGCTTGCCAAACATAATCCGAAGATTCTGGTGCGTGCCTTTGATTCGATTGATAATGCGCCGGAAGAGAAAGCG
>DATLXD010000363.1:0-8802 GCA_035575965.1 Pyrinomonadaceae bacterium
CCGTGTGCGCGTATGACTAAGCTATTGAGATAATTAACGAGTTTCGGGTCGCGCGTCTCAGAGCGGGCAATCGCCAAATCGGAAGCGGCGCGACGGTAAAGCTCGCCGAACTCGCGCACTTCAGGGCGCGAAAGTCCGCGCAAGGAAGAAGTTTCTAAAATAGAAAGCAAGTCTTCGAGACGCTGCCAATTGTTTTTTCGCTCGCTGACAAAACGATTCATACGATTTTAGATTTTAGATTTTAGATTTTGGATTGGCAATGTAAAATATAACCTTTTGTGAGATAATGCTTTATAAAGAAGGAGCAAGCTATGATAACCAGAGAAGAAATCGTCGAAAAGATTTGGCAAATTCCCGAAAATCGTTTGTCCGAACTATATGAGGTGGTTGAAAATTTGGTCGAAGAAAAACCGAAAGAAGGGCTATTAAAGCGTCTGCAGAAAATTGAAATAGATGGTCCGCCGGATTTTGCCGAAAATTTTGATCTTTATGCAAGCGGAGAGAAAAGTCTCGAAGATTACCTGAGCAACAAAAGCAAATGATAAAGACTTTTGTCGATACGTTTTATATTGTTGCTTTGGTCAATAAACGTGATGAATTCCACGAAAAAGCAAAAGAACTTGTTCTTGAGTTCGATAACCAAAATTTGCTCACAACAGATGCGGTTTTACTTGAAATCGGAAATTCTTTAGCCCGAAGCTACAAACAAAAATCCATTCAAATTATTGATGAGTTTCTTTCTTCCGAAGAAATCGAAATCATCAGGCTCGACGAAATTCTTTTTGAAAAAGCATTTGAACTTTACAAAACCCACGCCGATAAATCCTGGGGTCTGGTTGACTGCATCTCGTTTGTCGTGATGAAGGAACGCGGCATAACCGACGCACTGACGTGCGATAAACATTTTTCCCAAGCCGGATTTCGCGCATTGCTGCTCGATTCGGTCAATTGATATGCTTAATTTATCCGCAAGCCGACTTTGCCAATCAAAAATCCAAAATCTAAAATCTAAAATTAATGGTGTCCGAAGAAATAAAGAAAAATCAAGAGGAAGAAGCGATTGAGAAAACTTACGATTGGAGCGTAACCAAGCGTCTGCTCGGTTATCTCAAACCGTATTGGACGACAGCGGCATTCGCGCTCGTTCTCACCTTTCTGACAAACATTTTAATCAGCTTACAGCCCTGGTTCACCAAGCACGCGGTTGACGATTTTATCACGCCGAAGCAGACCGACGGCATCTGGCTTTTTGCGTTCGCCTTTTTTTGTTTGTTTCTGTTTCGCTTTATTTTTTCATACGTTCAGGAAATTCTGCTCAACATCGTCGGACAGCGTGTGATGTTCGACTTGCGGACGCAGATTTTTACGAAACTTCAACAGCAGGAAGTTGCGTATTACGACAAAAATCCGGTCGGGCGAATTATCACGCGCATCACGTCGGATGTTGACGCGCTGAACGAGCTTTTTACATCGGGCGTGATTGATGTTTTGGGCGATTTAGTGATTATTTTTGCGATTATCGGGATGATGTTTTGGATGGATTGGAAACTCGCGCTGGTTTCGCTGGTCACCGTTCCGCTTCTTTTTGCGGTGACCAATTGGTTTCGCAAACGCGCCCGCGTCGGTTTTGACAAAGTGCGGACGCGCACCGCCAAGCTCAACGCTTTTTTGCAGGAACACATTTCGGGAGCGCAAACCGTCCAGCTTTTTAACGCCGAAGCCAAAGCGGAAAAGAATTTTCACGACATCAACGACGATTATCGCAACGCCAATATCGAAACGATTTATTATTACGCGATTTTTTATCCGATGGTCGATTTTATCAGCGCAATCGGTATCGCGCTTGTGATTTGGTTCGGCGGCTACCAGATTTTAACCAAAGTTTCAGCGAGCGGAACGGCTTTGACTATCGGAACGGTCATTGCTTTTGTGCAGTATTCAAACGCACTTTTCCAACCGATACGAGATTTATCCGACAAGTTTAATGTTCTGCAAGCCGCGATTGTCGCTTCGCATCGAATTTTTCTTCTCCTTGATTTGCCGATTGAAATTAAAACGCCCGAAAAACCTAAAAAATCGGGAAAAGTGATTGGTAATATCGAATTTCAAAACGTCTGGTTTGCTTATAAAAAAGACAATTGGGTTTTGAAGGATGTTTCATTTTCAATAAACGCGGGCGAATCAGTTGCTTTGGTCGGACACACAGGTTCTGGAAAAACTACCGTAACAAATCTTCTGATGCGCTTTTACGATGTTCAGCGCGGCAAAATTTTGCTCGACGGCGTTGACGTGCGCGATTGGGATTTGGAATCTTTGAGAGAAAATTTTGCTGTCGTTTTGCAGGACGTTTTCCTGTTTAGCGGCTCGCTTGCCAACAACATTCGGCTTGGAAACACAAAAATTTCCGATGAAAAAATTCTCTGGGCTTCCAGAGAAGTTCACGCCGACGAATTTGTACAAAAAATTCCCGACGCTTATGAATCTTTGGTAAAGGAACGCGGCGCGGGTCTTTCGGTCGGACAGAAACAATTGATTTCATTTGCGCGCGCGCTGGCGTTTGAGCCTTCGATTTTGATTTTAGATGAAGCGACAAGTTCGATTGACACGGAAACCGAACAACTTATCCAGCAAGCCGTTGACCGCGTAATGCAGTCGAGAACTTCGCTGGTTGTCGCGCACCGGCTTTCGACCATTCAAAAGTGCGACCGTATATTGGTTTTTCATCACGGCGAACTGCGCGAAGCCGGAACGCATAACGAATTACTTGGCGCACGCGGGCTTTACTGGCGGTTATATCAACTGCAATATGTCGAAGAAAAAATCAAGCATCCGGCGGCAAACGTCCAAAACCAGAATTTGACCCTCGAAGCCGAAGCCGCAAATTAGAGCAGATAACTTTTTATTTTCACGGTAAATTAACCAAACTTTTTCGTTTCCACTCGAAAAACTTTTTAATACCATCGCTTACGTTTATAGTTTCTATACATTATAGCTATAATTACTTAAAAATCATATAAAACACATTGTTGGAGATTATAAATTGTCAGAAAATGAACAAGATTGCCTGCCGAGAACACATTCGATTTCGGTTGAAAAAGTTGCGGTAGCAAATCTACCGACGCAAATCGGCAAATTCAAAATTGCAGGTTACCGTTCGCAAACCAGCGATGAAGAGTTTGTAGTTTTATTCAAAGGCAAAATGGAAGCCGATGTTCCGACGCTGGTCAGGATTCACTCGCAATGTTTGACGGGCGATGTTTTCGGCTCAATCAAATGCGATTGCGGATTGCAACTGGAAAAGGCAATGGAGCTAATCGAGCGCGACGGTCGTGGCGCAATCGTCTATCAACAACAGGAAGGTCGCGGCATCGGAATTATTAATAAAATTCGTGCTTACGCGCTACAGGACGGAGGCGCGGATACGGTCGAAGCCAACGAAGAACTCGGCTTTGCCATAGATATGCGGAATTATCAGCAATGCGCCGAAATTCTTTTCGATTTAGGACTTTGCAAAGTGCGCGTAATGTCGAATAACCCGGATAAACTCGATGCTCTGGAAAAAGCCGGTCTGCAAGTTGTTGAGCGTGTGCCGATTGAAGTGGAAACCAGCGAACCGGCGGCACACTATCTACGCACCAAAAGAGAAAAATTGGGACATTTGCTGGGAGATTAAAATCAATTTTTCCACGAGTTTTATTCACCCTTTTCTTTTGCTCTAAATTTTTGAATTAAACTTTTAATTTTTTCCATATCTTTACTGTTTGGCTGTAATTTAAGAAAGGTTTCAAGCCGATTTGCGGCTTCTCCGAACTTATTCAAATCATTTCCATATAATAAAGCCAACTGCCAATGGACTTCTGGATATTTCTTATCGAGAGTTTCTGCTTTTTTTAATTGTTCTTCAGCTTGCTTAAATTTCTTTTTCAATCGAAGCGAGCCGCCATAAAGCGTACGCAAGCGTGGAGAAGAATCGTGGATTGTTATTGCTTGCTCCGAAATTGCTATAACCGCATCGTAATTTCTTCCTAAATATAAGGAATATGACAGCAAATACATCGTCGGTTCGCTTTTCGGATTTACGTCAACCGCCTTTGCCAGATTTTCGGTGGCTTTTGCAAAATTCTCCTTCTTGAAATACTCGTAACCCAACCTATTCAACGCCATAAAATAGTTGGGAAATAAGCCGACTGCTTGTTCGAGAAGTTTAACTCTTTCAGCATCACTGTTTTGATCATTCAACAAGACGGCTTTTTCATAAATAAGCTGGGCGTTTTTAGGCACTTCTTGAGCAAAAATAACTCCGTTCACATAATCATTGTTTGCCGAGTTTCTTCTCGCACGCATATAAATGTCCCTTTGAACATTGTCGCTGCTTGATAAAACAACTCCCGAAGAATTTGCGCGGTTATTAAAGTTAACTACTTCAACCTCGACGATTTGTTCCTCAAATGCAAACTGCGAAGGAATAACTCTGATAAGATATTTTCCGTCACGCATACCGGCGAAGTTATAGCGTCCCGAACCGTCAGTGCGGACTCGTGAAACGGATCTGTATAAATCATCCTGCAATTCGACGAAGATATTGGCAACCGGATTTCTTCGCTCGTCAAAAACAGTTCCGCTGATTGTGTTGATTAACAAAACAGCACTTTTTCGAGATGCTAAAGTTTTCTCGTTTGCATTAATGTTAGCCGCAAGCAAAACCACTAAAGTCAGAAATACCATAAAATATCTAATTACATATTTTGTTGAATTTCTAATGCCTTTTCCTAAAATTTTCATTTGAATTTCTCCTTGCCATTCAACTGAAACTGAATGTGTTGTAGCTGAAAACAATTCCGTGATAATTAAAACCGTAAGAACAGATTAGCTGAAATGTGTATATGTATATTACTCAAATTCGATTAAACCATCAAGATTTTTTTTTCAATATGTCTTCTAAATACAAATTAAATTCCAATAAAAAAAAGCCCAGTCATATGACCGGGCTTAAAATCGCTTTCAACTTTAATTAAAAAATGAAGCGCATTCCGAAACGGATTCTTCTTCCGGGTTGGAAAGTTGTCGGCTGCAAGTATCTTGCATCACGTGAGATATTATCCGTTGCAGTGCCTACAATCTGCTGTCCGGCTGTATTAGTAAATGTTCTGGTGAACGCAACATTATTGTTAACTAAATTCAACAATTGTGATTGTATTCCACCCGCAAAAATTGCACGAATTACATTTAATTCGTCGCAGGCTCCACCCGGACAATTAGTAAATTGATTTATTAACTGTCCGGTAGCGAAGATAGGAGTTCCAGT
Source organism: Pyrinomonadaceae bacterium (assembly GCA_035575965.1). Classification (GTDB taxonomy): domain Bacteria; phylum Acidobacteriota; class Blastocatellia; order Pyrinomonadales; family Pyrinomonadaceae. The sequence continues at coordinate 5,306 of DATLXD010000363.1, forward strand.
AGCTGATACACCGGTCTGAATACGCGCTCCGCCCGGACCAAAAAATTCAGACCTTTGCTGTCCGCTCAGATTGGCTGGACTAATACTTGTAAATACATCGAGAACATTATTCTCATTTAAAAGATTTGTCGCATTTACCATAAGTTCCAGACCAAAGCGATTATCTCTTCCAAATTTGTATCTGTGAGTGATAGCCGCATCGGTCTGAGTAAATCTCTCGGTTCTTCCAAGATCGCCTCTTCCGAAAAGGAACGTGTTAGCACTGAACAATTGAATTTGGGTTGAAAGCGGTGTTCCACTTTGTACAATTTGCGCAACAGTGAAATCCGTCTCATTAGAACTACTGAATCTTTGTGTGTAACCGCCGAATAACTTAAAGGCGTGCGGTCTGTCTGTAGCTAATCTTCCGTTATCCGGTTCACCGTTTGTATTGAAGCCTAAGAACGGCAAGTCGAAAAAGCGGTTAACGTTTGGGGATGAACGTCCGCGTTCGTCAGAACTCGCCAATCCCGAATAGTTTCCGAACAAACGGCTCAAACTGTACGTTGCATCCACAAAATAATTTTGGGCGAATCTCTTTTCGACATTGATTTCCAGAACGTCATATTTGCGTTCAGCTTTCGGCGTTCCCGGAATGCCTGTAGCAAATGGCGTTGCAACAATACCTTGTCCAGGATTTGCAATAAAGAAGTTTTCGTTTCCGATGTTGTCAAAAAAGCCAACGTCTTCAATTGTCGTATCAAGCTGTTTGCGTGTATAACGTGTACGCAAAATCAAATCCCTAAACAATTCGCGTTCTAAACCAACCGTAAATTCGGTTTGACGCTGCGCTTTCAAATCAGGATCAATGCGGTTGTCATCCGGCGAATTTGACGGGACACGGAAATCAAGTGTAAGTCCTGTCGGGTTGGCAAGAATATTTTGAACATTGAAACTGCTCAGAGTAGAACCTGCCGGTATTGCGTTAAAAGTTCTCAAGAACTGGTCTCCACCGAAAAGACCTCTCGGAAGCTCATATTTGAATCGGTCGAAGAAACGTCCGTAGCTGGCGAAAATTTTGGTTTTACCGTCTCCGAAAACATCAAACGCGAATCCTAATCTCGGCGCGATTTTATCGCTGAAATCAAATTCGATTGGAACTCCGGCAGCACTGAAGCTCGGAACGTTTTCTCTTTCAATGCGAACTCCCAGGTTAAGCGTTAAACGGCGGGCAATTTGCCAATTATCTTGAGCAAACAAACCTTCGTTTGTGCTTGAAGCCTGTCCAACCGTTCCGAATCTGGTTAATTGAACATTACCTGTAGAAGCACTACCAAAATTAGCGGCGGTTGCGCCGAAACGAAAGATGATTACTCCCTGATTGAAAAATCCTTGTTCGACATCATTAGAAACTTTATTTCTTTGATAGCCGAATTTGAAAATGTGTCGTCCTAAAAGGTTAGGCGCGACTACTGTCGCATCCGCATCAAAGTTGTTGCGAATTGAAATGTCTTTTATGGTATTAAAATTTGCTCCGGTATCATCACCAATTTGACAGCCAAAATTTGAGAAAGTAGCCAAAACTGCTGCACTGCCGAGACAAATAACTCTGGCACCGCCCGGAACTCCGTACGAGCCGTCTTTTTCATTTAAGTAATTCCGTCCACCGCGAACATTGAAAATCAAGTTTGAGGTAGCCGTATAAATTCCGTTGTAGGTATAGTTAGTAGCATTAACTCTGCCGCCTTTTTGACTGAAATCACCGGCAGCAACGCCTTGAAGACCGGAAGGAGGAATAGTTCCAGCACCCAATCCGATGAGTCCTCCATTAATCGTTTGTGGGTTATATGTATATGTTCCCGTCAAACGTAATTTGTTAAAAGGTTGAGCATCTAGTCTTCCAAGAAGATAATCATTTCTTTGCTCAATAGTATTTCTTGCTTCACCGCCGTTTGAAAATATGCTTCTTCTGTTAGTGGTAAAATATTGCGGTGCCGCACTGATGAAAAACCAGAGACGATCCTTGACAATCGGTCCGCTTATTCTTCCCGTCGGAAAGAAATTTGTATATGTATCAGCCGGCGGACTAAACCGCGAAAACCCACCTCCCGGTCTGATTCTTGTAACGGAAGTTGAATCGCCAAACAAAAGTGTACCCCCCGGAAGTGCAGAACCCGAAACCCTATCATCTCTTGAAATGGCGTTAAATTTACTTATTTCAAATTGGGTGCCGAATTCACCGCGGAATTCATTGCTTCCGCCTTTACTCACGACGTTGATAACACCGCCGGTCGCACCGCCGAATTCTGCATTGAAACCACTGGTTTTAACTTGAACTTCGCTGACGAATGCATTGGGAATGTTTTGAACTTGGCGAAGCTGTCCGGTACGGAAGTTAGTTACTTCCAATCCGTCAACGATAAATGTATTTTCAGCACCGCTCGCTCCGTCAATTTGGAAACCCGCGCCCAAAGGCTCTTCACGAACCGCCGGCGCAATGCGAATCAAACCCGAAAAGTTAATGTTGGCTTTCGGTGTAAGTTCCGCCTTTCTGGCGGTAACACTTGTTTGAATAGCATTGTTTGTAGTATCGATTGCAACCACGTCATCACCCGTAACATCAACGGTCGTAACGCCACCACCTGCTTCCAATTGTATTCTGGCAATTGCGGTTTGGCTCAAGTTGACTTCCAACTCAGTAGTTGATTGCTTAAAATTTGCAGCCGTAACCACCAAAGTATATCTTCCGGGTGGAACCTGGATTAGCTGGAAAGATCCTTCAGAATTGGTTGTTATAGTTCTGTTAAATCCAATGTTAATTCCGGTAACTTCAATTTGTGCGCCGGGAAGGAATGCCCCCGATGCGTCAGTTATAGTTCCTTCGATGTTACCGGTTCTTTCTTGTCCGAAGATAACAGAAGTTATTCCGAGAACTAACAGAAACATAAAAGAAATATATTTAAAACTTTTTATCATTTTTCGCTCCTTAAATAGAAATTTTTTGCGGGTTATTTATAGAATGTCTATTGAAAATAGACGTTTTGCAGGATTTAATGCAATTATAAAGCCATACTTAGCTAGGTGTGTCGAACTCCGTAAGTCTTTACATTCAGTAGAGATAAGTGTTCGGATATTTTCTGAAGATTTAGTAGCATAAAAAAAACTTCAAAATTTTTAAAAAAACTTCAAAAATCTGAATTTCTTCTCACCAGTCTAATTTTTACCATTTAAAGTTAGAGAGAATCGAGAAAGTTTAATTTCTCGATTCTCTCTGTCGTTTTGAAGTTAATCTACCAGATTTTGCAAAAATCGCTTCTTACCATTGCATTACTCTGCTTGCAGCCGAAAGTTTCCGCAAATTGCGGTAAGTTTGACAGCGGTCCGTTAGTGCGGTAACGCGCGTGTGAATGCGGGTCAGTTAAAACTTGCTGGCGTTCAAATTCGGCTGTTGATTTAGTTGCCCAGACCTGCGCCCAGCCGAGAAAAAATCTTTGTTCGGGCGTAAAGCCGTCAATATT
>DATLXD010000364.1:0-1501 GCA_035575965.1 Pyrinomonadaceae bacterium
TTGATGAAAAGGGGAATATAGCACGCGCATTTTTAATCGCGCAACTCGATTCTTTTACATTTTATTCATTCTTCCGTTACATTTTTTTCACTCGCGTCTGTTTTAATCAATCTCGGAAAAAAGGAGATTTTATATGCAAAAGGAAGCGACAGTTTTTATCATCTGCATTTTAGCTTTGTTTGCCGACGCGCTTGGACTCTGGCAAATTTTAATTTTATGGCAAAACGAAAAATTTTATAACGAATCAATCGGCGGCGCGATTTTGACTTCGCTCGTGATATTGGCGATTTGCCTTTTGTGGTTCAGCTACGTTTTGCTGCGTAAAATTATTGACCGCTCGTTGAATTAAACGCCGATTAAATTTAAGAAATCCGCGTGACTCATTCCGTTGATTCGGATTTGCTTCTGCTTTGAAGTTTGCCCGCCAACTATGTCGACTGCATTTTTCGCCACATTGAGCTTTTTCGACAAAACCTTTATCAATTCCGCGTTTGCCGCGCCGTCAACCGGCGGCGAAGCGATTCTGACTTTCAATGCGCCATTCAAATCGCCGACAATCTCGCTTTTCGACGCTTGCGGCACAACGCGCACGTTGAAAATAAGATTTCCGTCTTTTTCGGTAAATTGAATTACGAATATACAAAAATCCGCAACACAATTGATTGCAGAAAACCGAGCAGCAGCAAAACCAGCATCGCCGAAATATCGAACATTCCGATTGTCGGAATCAAACGCTGCGCGGGAATCAAAATGGGGTCGGTTACGCGCTGAACAAAGCCGAGAAATGTGTTGCGCGAAAAAACAAACCAAGAGCCGACGAAGCGGATAAAAATAAACAAAATATAAATGCTGATTAAAGCATAAAGTACAAAACCGATTAACGCTTTAACGTTTCCCGACCTAATGCTCGAAATTAAACCGTCAATAATAAAAAGTGTATTGCCGGTAACCTGCAATAAAAAGTAAGCCAGCAAAACGGAGATAAAAATCGTAACGAGCGGCGCAAGCCTCGTGTCAACGCGAAACTGCGCCAGAAGTCTCGCCGCCGGATAAACAAAACGCTCGGTAGCTTTTCTTAGCTTAAAGCCGAACCAGCCGACTGTGCCAAATGGATTCGGGTCTGAATAATTGAAAATAAGACGAAGCAGTAAAAGCGCGACAAAAAACGCCGCCGCAAAAAAAACAATCGAACTGATTATCGGGTAAATTTGTAAAACCATAAAAGTTAGTCTAAAGTCCAATGTCCAATGTTTAAAGTCAAAATTACCATTTTGAACGTTGGACTTTACACTTTGGACTGCCGTGCGCCGAAAATCGCTGTCCCGACGCGCACGATTGTTGCACCTTCTTCGATCGCTATTTCAAAATCGTGGCTCATTCCCATTGAAAGTTCGCCGTTCGGTAAAATTCGGTCGCGGATTTCGCGCAATCTCTTAAAATAAGGTCGCTCTCGTTCCGCATCTTCAAAAAACGGCGGAATTACCATCAAACCGTCGAACTT
>DATLXD010000365.1:0-13392 GCA_035575965.1 Pyrinomonadaceae bacterium
TTGTTGCGCCCGCCGTTGAATTTGAAACCGACCGCTTGCGTGTCGTCAATTTTGTATGTGAAATTTCCGGTTAAGTTATCGCGCCGATAATTCAAAGGACTTATAAACGGTCCGTTGGAATATGAATTTTCGTAAGAGATGAATGACGAAACGTTTTTTATCTGCGGGCTGTATGCTAAAAACGTGCGGAAGGTGTCGAAACTGCCCGCTTGAAATCGCGCGGTCAATTGGTTCGGCAAAGATTCACGCAGACGAATCTGCACTACGCCCAATCCTGAAAAATCTCCGTAAGCGGCGGAAAAAGGTCCGTTAATGATGGCAACGTCCTGCACGAGTTCGGGCGACAAGGATTTCAAATTGCCGAGATAACCTTGTCCGTGACCTTGCGTGCCTTGATTTTGCTGAAAGTTGTCAACCAGAATTTTCAACCCGCCGTTCACGCCGCCGTGGTCGAGGTTGTAGCCGTAACGCCGAATCTCCAGAGATTTGCCGCCGCCTTCGTGTTGTCCGGCGTTGATTCCGGCGTTGAGCGATTGAATAACCTGGTCGTCGCGCCCGAACAATGTATTTTTATAAATCGTGTCATTGCGCCGGTCAATTTCCGGCGTAACGCTATCGGCTTCGATAGTGACGCTTTCATTGACCGATGAAACGATGTAGGAAATTTTGATTTGCAAACCGATAAGCGTATCGGTAACTGCAAATATTCTGGTGACGGAGTTGATGTTTTTGCCGAAAAACTTTACGGAAAGCGGCTCGCTCGGAACTTTCAATGAAAAGTTTCCTTCCGCGTCCGTGACGGTTTGCAGCTTGCCGTCTGAAGTCTGTACATCAATTAAAACATTTGGCACAAGCTCAAATTGCTGCGTAACAACAGTGCCGGAAAATGTTCGATTGAGAGTTTGCGTGAAAACGGTGTGGTTAAATAAAACGCCGAGCAAAAACATTATTTTTATCAAAAATGTGATTTTCGATTTTTTCATGAGTTTTTCCATAAAAGGCGAATCGGTTAAATAAAACTTGATTTCTGTTTTCTAAATACGATGAAAACAATTTACCACAGTTGGCACAAAAACAAAATTCGTAACACTAAATTTTATATTCGGTGCTTTTATGAGAATAGATTCAAGTTTGTGAGTATTTTATTTCGCCTTCAATTAATTATGTTTTGCAACCTGAGAGAAAACCGGCAACTTGCGCCTCAAAAAGTATTTCAAAAAAATGTAGAACCTTTAATTTAGTAAATTTTAAGATGACAAATGTTTTCGACTGTTTTATAACAGTCATTGATAAAAGATATTTCTTAAATATCTTTTATCAATGACTGTTATAAAACACAACTTCTTTAGACAAATTTCTTTCGCTTTCGTTCAGCAATCAAGCAAGAATTTCAATTTCCTGTCGCAACACGAAAAATTTCCTATAAAAATCCAGCAATGAAAGATACGCCAGATTCTAACTTTAATCACGAATTTAACCAGCACGACCTTTTGCACGCAGTTGCCGACGAGGACAATCCACTGCCGCGTTCGGTTTTGCGCCGTGAGGCTTTTGTCTTTCTCGACGGGGAATGGCGGTTTGCGCTAGATACCGAAAATCGCGGGCTTAAGGAATACTGGTTTGCCCGCCACGATTATACGGTAACGGCGGCTTTTCCCGGTTCAATCGAATCGCATTTCGCCGCCGTCAAAGACGCTAAGGAAGAATTGTCGCTCTACACCGACAGCGATGATGTCGTCGCGTGGTATGAGCGCGATTTCAGCGTTCCCGAAGAGTGGAACAAGCCAAACAAAATAACGCAGCTCACTTTCGGCGCGTGCGGTTATGAAACGCGCGTCTGGCTCAACGGTATTGCGCTGAAAACCATCGAGGGCGAGGAAGTCCATATCGGCGAGTATAACTCGTTTTCATACGAATTGCCGCTGGAGCTTCTTCAGCCGGTCAACCGCCTGACGATTCGCGTTGTCGACACGATAGATGCCGATATTCCGCGCGGCAAACAGGCTTCGCGCGTTTATAAACAAGGCGGCATCTGGTATCAGACCGTTTCCGGCGCGGTGCGCAGCGTCTGGATTGAGCCAGTCGGACGCAATCGTCTGCGCTCACGACTCGGAGTCGTCAGCAGTTTGCGCGATAAGCTGGTTGAATTCGATTTTACGACGCGCACCCACGAAGCGGGCGAATATGTTTTGCGGTTGACCGTTACGCCGCACGGCGATTCCGAAACTGGCAAGCAAACGAATCCGTTGACAGCACAATTCAATTTGTCTCTGGAAGCGGGCGAGCGCGTTCAGCGTGTTCCTTTGGCGATACCGGACGCTAAATTCTGGTCGCCCGGCGCGCCCAATCTTTATCATTTGTGGGCAGAACTCGTCGCGCCCGACGGTATTGTAACCGGCATCGAAGCCCGTTTCGGCTTACGCAAAATCAGCGCGCACGGACAGCACATTTACCTGAACAATGAAGCGATTTATCTGGACGGAATTCTTTATCAGCCGGGCATTTCGACGTTTGACGAAATGAGCCGGCATCTGCACGCCATCAAAAAACTCGGTTGTAATCTGGCGCGTGTCCACATCGCCGGAATTGACCCGCGAATTTACGATTTGGCAGACGAAATTGGGCTGATGCTGTGGGTTGAAATTCCTTCACCACACAGCTCAACCCAAATCAGCCGCGATAATCATTGGGCGGAACTTCAACGAATGCTAGTCTTTATCGCTTCGCATCCGTCAATCGTGATTTTGAGTTTATACAATGAAGATTGGGGCGCGGAAGACATTTCCACCAATGCCAAAACACGCGAGTATATCTCCAACACATTCGACTACCTGCGGCTTTTTTATCCGCAATTGCTGGTGGTGGACAACGACGGCTGGAATCACGTTTCGCGCAGCGGCAAACTCAGCTCGCATCTGTTGACGGCGCACGTTTATACGCCGTCGCCGTCCGAGTGGGTTTCGACGCTAGACCGCCTCGTCGCCGGTGAAACGCACGGCGTAACATTTCAGCCTTTGATTGTCGGCGACGAGTTTTTCTATCGCGGGCAAACGCCGCTCGTCATCAGCGAATGGGGCGGATTCGGTTTTACCAACTACGGCGGACCCGACGAAGTCGAAGCCAGAAGTGATTTGATTCGGTTATTCAAACAAGAAATGCGAGCGCGTCCGATTGCGGGCGATATTTACACGCAGGCAACCAGCATCGAAGACGAAGTCAACGGAATTATTGACACGGCAACCGGCGAGCTGCTCGTTCCCGCAGGTTTGCTCGGTTCGGATTCTCCGGTTGACAAATAAGTTGCTGTCTCAAAATATATGCGCGGCGTTTTTCAAGATCTCACACTTCAAAACAGATAATAGACGAAAATTTTTTTACGCTTCCGACTTTAATCTTTACCGTTATCAGTTATCATTTATTCCGAAGATAATTTTTCGTTAATATAAGTTTTAAAACGGTATTATAAATAAAATGCAGGATAACGAAACCGGACACGAAACGAGCGTCGGCGAAATGCGCAAAAACCGCGAAACAATGGCGGACGGGCGGCGTTATATTATTTATTACACATTTGAAAATACCGCAGAAACCACAACTGAAACAAAGCCGAGCGATTTAAATTTAAAAACAGAGGAGCGCGAAAATGTCTGAACTGCGCTGGAATCCGCTTTCTGGCGAATGGCTGGCGACGGCGACCGTCAGACAAGACCGCACGTTTTTGCCGCCGAAGGATTTTTGTCCTTTGTGTCCGACCGCGCCCGGCGGTTTTCCGACTGAAATCCCTGCGAGTGATTACGATATTGTCGTGTTTGAAAATCGGTTTCCGAGTCTTAGTCCGAATCCGCCCGAACCGGCGATTGCGGGCGATGATTTTTATGCCGTCGGTCGGTCTTTCGGACAATGTGAAGTCGTCGTCTATACGCCGAATCATAATTTGAGTCTCGCACAAGAGCCGGTCGAGCAGATTTATAAATTAGTTCAGGTTTGGACTGACCGATTTCGAGATTTATCCGCCTATGAATTCATCAAGCACGTTTTTATTTTCGAGAACAAAGGCGAAGCAATCGGCGTAACGCTCAATCATCCGCACGGACAAATTTACGCTTATCCGTTTATCCCGCCGAAAGTCGAACGCCAACTCGAACAGGCGCGAAAACATTCGTCCGAAACCGGACGCAATTTGTTTGATGATATTATCGCCGCCGAAAAAAAAGACGGGCGCAGAATCGTCGCGGAAAACGATTCGTTCATCGCCTACATTCCGTTTTTCGCGCGTTATCCATATGAAACGCACGTTACGGCGAAACACAACGCGCCGGATATGTCCGGTTTTTCAAAAGACGAACAAGCGAATTTAGCCGAAATTTTGAAACAGATTTTGACGGCGTTCGACCGGCTTTTCGACGTTTCGTTTCCGTATATTATGGCGTTGCAGCAAGCTCCGGCGGACGGCGCAAACTACGAGTTTTATCGTTTTCACATTGAGTTTTACCCGCCGATGCGCACGGCGACGAAATTAAAATACCTGGCTGGCAGCGAATCGGGCGCGGGAATGTTTATCAACGATACTCTACCGGAAGAAAAAGCCGCCGAACTTCGCACGCACGTCGAGCCGGTTATTTGGCAAAAGTAAGAGATGTTTTTTGCCGGAAATAATTTTGCCCGGACATCCGCGTTCCGAACAAAGTTTTCTAATGATTGATTACAAACAATTGAAAGAGAAATTTGCCGGATTAGACGATGGCAAACCGCGAGTGTTTCGTGCGCCGGGCAGAGTCAATTTAATCGGCGAGCATACCGATTATAACGGCGGTTTCGTGCTGCCGATGGCGATTGACCGCGAAGCCGCCGTTGCCGTCGTGGTTAGAGACGACCGCAAAATTCGCGCTCATTCGATTAATCTCGACGAAACCGCCGAGTTTGATTTGGACAATCAAAGCGAGAGAAAACAGGGGTTTTGGCTCAATTATGTTGAAGGCGTGGCGCGATTATTGGAAAGGCGAGATGTAAAGCTCAAAGGCGCGGATTTGCTGATTTGGTCTGACGTGCCGGGCGGCGCGGGACTTTCCTCTTCGGCGGCTTTGGAAATTGTAACGGGACTCGCGTTAACGAAAATTGCCGGAACAACGGTTGACGGAAAAACGCTCGCGCTCGTCGGGCAGCAAGCCGAACACGAATTCGTCGGCGCAAAAGTCGGTATTATGGACCAATTCGTTTCGGCAAACGCACAAAAAAATCACGCGCTGCTGCTCGATTGCCGCAGTCTCGAATTTGAAAATGTGCCGCTCGGCACCAAAGATGTCGCCGTCGTGATTTGCGATACGCGCGTCAAACACGATTTGGCAACCAGCGGATATAACACGCGCCGCGCCGAGTGTGAAGAAGCGGTCTGGATTCTTCAAAGATTTTTACCCGAAATTTTGCAATTAAGAGATGTCAGCGTCGCGGAATTTGAGGATTATCAAAGCGAATTGCCGGACGTAATTCGCCGCCGCGCTCGCCACGTCGTAACCGAAAACGCGCGGGTTTTGCAAGCCGCCAAAGCTCTGAAGAAAAACAATTTAAATGAGTTGGGACGTTTGATGTGGCTGTCGCACGCGAGCCTGCGCGACGATTATGAGGTGAGCTGTCAGGAACTGGATTTAATGGTTGAAATCGCCGACGCTTGTCCGGGCGTTTTGGGCGCGAGAATGACGGGCGGCGGTTTTGGAGGCTCAACCGTGAATTTGGTTTTGCGAGAAAATCTGGACGAATTCACGAAAAAAATTGCGGTCGAATATGGAAGGGAAACAAAGATTGAGCCGACAATTTTAATTTCCGAGGCAAGCGCGGGCGCGAGCGAAGTTGCATTTGAAGATTAGAATACAAGTGAAGATTAGAATACAAGCGGAAAACTTGGAAAAGATTCAATACAAAAATTTAACGAACTGCATTCGTCTCGCCAACGGAGAAATCGAAATCGTCGTCACGACCGATGTCGGACCGCGCATAATTTTTTACGGCTTTGTCGGCGGCGAAAATATTCTGGGCGAGCATTTTGATTTGAAAACCGAAACCGCGCTCGGCGAGTTTAAGCCTTACGGCGGGCATCGCCTTTGGATTGCGCCGGAAAATATGCCGAACAGTTACGCGCCGGACAATTTGCCGGTCGAGTATGAATTTGACCGGCAAAAAAATTCCGTCCGACTCGTTCAGCCGATTGAAGTCGTGACCAAAACGCAAAAGGAAATTACTGTAACTTTAGACGAACGCGGCAGCGGCGTTGCGGTGCATCATAAAATCACAAATTGCGGCGATAAGGAAATTGAACTCGCGGCGTGGGCTTTGACGATTATGCGCGGCGGCGGGGAAGTTTTGATACCGAACGAACCTTTTGCGCTGTATGGCAGCGAAACTTTGCTGCCCGTCAGAAATTTAACCGTTTGGTCTTACACGGATTTGAGCGATTCGCGCTGGTCTTTCGATCGCGAATTCGTTCGCCTTCGCGTTGACGAAAATAATCCGCAGCCGCAGAAAATCGGTGTTTTGAATAAACAAGGCTGGGCAAAATATCAGTCAGGCGATTTGGAATTCGTTAAGCGTTTCGATTTTATCGAAAATGTCGCGTATCCCGATATGAACTCGAACACCGAACTCTACACCGCCGGTTCATTTGTCGAAATCGAGACGCTTGCGCCGCTTCAGAGACTCGCGCCCGACGCTTCAACCGAACACACCGAGCATTGGGAGCTTAACAAACCGGATTTGGTTTGACTTTCATTACTTTATAATCAACATTATTAATTACTAACTTTATTTCATTCTTTAAAGAATCGAAAAAAGCGGCGGCTGTGAACATTGATTCGAGCGCAGTCAAAAACCACACTTCCGAAACTCTTAAATGCAAAAAGTCGCCGCGTTGTCCTCCGATTCGATTGTCGCCGAACCGAACAAAGCACTAGCCAAAGCTAGCGGCAATTTATAAAATCGGCAATCAGCAATTTGGAAAATTAGCGTTATGAAAAAATCCAAATCTGAAAATGGCTCGGCAAAAAAGCGCGACCGCGAAGATTTCCTCATTGTCGGCATCGGCGTATCGGCGGGCGGCATTCAGGCATTGAAGGAATTTTTTGAAAATGTTCCCGCCGATTCGGGTATGGCGTATGTCGTCATTCTGCATCTGTCGCCCGACCACGAGAGCCAACTGGCGGCGGTTTTGCAAACAGTCGCAAAGATTCCGGTCAGGCAGGTGACGGAAAAAGTTCCGGTTGAGCCGAATCGCGTTTATGTCGTGTCGCCGAATCAGAGTTTGAAGATGGTTGACGGCTCTATCATCGTCGAGCCGGTTCGCACGGTTGAGGAACGCCGCGCTCCGATTGATATTTTCTTTCGCAATCTGGCGGAATCGCTGCACGACCGCGCCGTCGCCGTTATTCTTTCCGGCACGGGCGCGGACGGCTCGATGGGAATAAAGCGCGTCAAAGAGCGCGGCGTGGTGTTTGTCCAAAACCCGCGCGAAGCCGAATACTCGGATATGCCGCGCAACTCGATTGCCCGCCATCTCGAAGAAGAATTGACACACGTTCGCGCACAGCTTCGCTCGTCAATCGAGCAGTTCGAGATTCAGACCGAAGAACTCCGCGCCTCGAATGAAGAATTACAGTCGATGAAGGAGGAACTGCACTCGTTGGCGGAAGAGTTAGAGATGAGCCGCGAGGAATTGCAGTCGGTCAACGAAGAACTTCTGACGGTCAATCAGGAACTGAAAATCAAAATCGAGGAACTCTTAATCTCGAACAGCGATTTCCAAAATCTTTTGAACTCGACTGACACCGGCACGATTTTTCTCGACCGCTCGTTGTGCGTTAAGATGTTCACGCCGCCCGCCCGTGAAGTTTTCAACTTGATTGACGCGGATTTGAATCGCCCGCTCGCCGACATCACGACCAAGCTCGATTTAGACGATTTGTTCGCCGATGTCGAGCGCGTGCTGCACACTCTGCAAACCGTCGAGCGCAGAGTCGAAACGCACAAAGGCAAATGGTTTCTGATGCGCGTTTTCCCGTTTCGCACCTCGGAAGACCGCATCAGCGGCGCGGTCGTCACCTTTCTTGAAATTACCAAGCGCATTCAGACCGAACAAGCTTTGCACAATCTTGTGCTAAGCCGCGAGCAGCAATCGCGGATTTTCAACACGACGCTCTCTTCAATCGCCGATTTCGCTTATACCTTCGACCGCGACGGGCATTTCATTTACGCCAATCAACCGCTGCTCGATTTGCTCGAAGTAACGCTCGAAGAAATTACGGGCAAGACTTTCCGCGAGCTGCCGTTTCCGAAAGATTTGGCGGACAAACTGCAGGCGCAAATCGAACGGGTTTTTGAAACGGGGAAAATCGTCAGGGACGAAACGCAATACACCAGTCCGGCGGGCGACGACGGCTATTACGAATATATTTTCAGCCCGGTTGTCGGCGAAGAGGGTGCGGTCGAGTTTGTCGCCGGTTTGACGCGCGTGACCACCGAGCGCAGGGAAGCCGAAGAAAAATTACGCGAATCTGAAGAGCGTTTCCGCGCGATGTTTGAACAGGCGAACGTCGGCATCGTGCAATTATTTACCGACGGTCGTCTGCTGGCGCCGAATCCGGGCTTTTGCAAAATCATTGGTTACGACGAAGCGGAAGCGCGTCATCTGACCGTGCGCGACATCACGCACCCGGACGACTACGAACGCGAAGCGGAATTAACGCGCCAACTTGTCGCGGGCGAAATTCTAAGCTTCTCGATTGAGAAACGCTACATTCGCAAAGACGGCAGTATCATCTGGGGAAATATGACCGGCACGCTCGTGCGTCAAACAAAGGGCGATGAGCCGCATTACGCGCTATCCATCGTCGAAGACATTTCGGAGCGCAAAGCGGCGGAAGAAGCCGTGCGCGAATCAAAGGAACGTCTGCAACTGCTGATTGAAAGCGCGTCGGACTATGCGATTTTCACCATCACGCCCGACAACATTGTAGATTCCTGGAACGCGGGCGCGGAAAAAGTTTTCGGCTTTAAGGAAGAGGAAATCATCGGCAAAAGCGGCGCGATTCTGTTCACGCTCGAAGACCGCGCGCGCGATGTTCCCGAAAAGGAAATCAAATGCGCCTCCGAAACCGGAAAAGCCGAAGACGAACGCTGGCACATTCGCAAGGACGGCTCGCGCTTTTACGCTTCCGGCGTAATGCAGCCTTTGCGAGACGGCGGCATACACGGTTTTGTGAAAATCTGCCGCGATCAGACCGAAAAAATCGAAGCCGAAAAAATCTTGCGCAACAAGGAAACTCTGCAAAAACTCATCGGCGCGCAGGAAGATGAACGAAAACGCATCGCCCGCGATTTACACGACGAACTCGGTCAACAATTAACCGCTTTAAGATTTAAGCTCGAAGCGACCAGAAAAATTTGCGAAGAAGAAAAGATTTGCGGCAAAATTGACGAAATACAGCTTATTGCCAAACAAATTGACGCAAACGTTGATTTTCTCGCTTGGGAACTGCGCCCAGCCGCGCTCGACGATTTGGGTTTGATTGCTGCGCTCGAAAATTACGTGCGCGAATGGTCGCATCACGCAGGCGTGTCGGCAGAGTTTCACGCTTCCAAATCTAAAAAAACGCGGCTTGCACCCGAAGTCGAAACAAATCTCTACCGCATCACGCAGGAAGCACTCAATAACACGCACAAACACGCGAAAGCCAAAAGCGTGAGCGTCGTGCTTGAGAAACGCGACAATCTGATTGTTTTGATTATCGAAGACGACGGCGAAGGCTTTAACCCGAAACTTAAGAAGAATCGAAGCAGAGGACTCGGTTTAATCGGAATGGAGGAACGCTCCGCACTCGTCGGCGGAACATTTGAAATCGAATCTGCGCCGAAACAGGGAACGACGATTTTCGTTCGTGTTCCGGCTTCGTTAGTAAAAAAGGAGAAAGAAAATGCCTGAGATTCGCGTTCTGATTGTCGAAGACCATGAAACAGTGCGTGAAGGATTGAGATTGATAGTTGAGGCGCAGGAGGATATGCAGGTTTGCGGCGAGGCGAGCAACGGACGCGAAGCCATTCGTCTGGCGCAGGAACTCGTCCCGGATGTGCTGTTGATGGATATTTCAATGCCCGAACTAAACGGGCTGACGGCGGCGGCAAAGCTCAAGCGAATCGCGCCCGCGATTAAAATACTGACCTTGACGCGCCACACCGACGAAGCGTATTTACAGGAACTGCTTCAAGCCGGAGTTTCCGGCTACGTTTTGAAACAGAGCGCGGCTTCTGAACTGCTTCGCGCAATCCGCGTGGTGGCAGCCGGCGGCAATTACCTCGACCCGGCAATGACGGGAAAAGTTTTCGGCAATTATGTCGGAAAAAGCACAAAGCCGCGCGGCGAAACACGCGGCATACAATTAACCGAGCGCGAATCAGAATCTCTGCGTTATATCGCGCTCGGTTACAGCAACAAGGAAATCGCCGAACGCCTCGACATCAGCGTCAAAACCGTTGAAGCACACAAAGCCAACGCCCTCCGAAAACTCGATATGCACAGCCGCATCGACATCGTGCGTTACGCGATTCTGCAAGGCTGGATGCAAGACACTTAATAGTGGAAAGTGGTAAGTGGTAAGTGAATAGTTTATAAATTCTTTCACTTACCACTTACCGCTTCCCACTGATTAGGGATTTCCCCTAGTGCATTTTCCTACCTTCCCGATATTCCCAACCTTTCATTCGTGAGATAAATAATACATCCGAAAAATTAGTCAGGAATTTCTGAAAGGATTTTTTGACTGAATTAAAGTCCATTGGGAAATTTGAAATTGCAAGGGGGCGGATTTTCAATGGCGAACGAGCAAGGGTAGGCAACAGGTGAGTTCTTGCGAGAACTCACCTTTTTTAAAGTGAATACAAGAGACGGTGAAGAAGCTATGGAAGCTTCGCTTCGCAAATGTCCAACTTATTTTATTGGAAAAAACACTTCATTGTAAATTATGGAGGAATTACGGTATGAACGCTGTAACCGACAATATGAACATCTCCGACAACCTCACAACTCAATCTCTATTCGGGTTGTTTGAACTGGATTCGACGGGAAAGGTTCTCTACTCGAAAGTCGAATCCGACGGCATCTTCGACAACCGGAAAACCGGCTTAGCCGGGCTTAATTTCTATGATGAAGTTGTAACCTTTAAAAACGTCGGCGAGTTTCGGCGGCATCTTGACCAATTCACCAACTGCGGCGATTCGATCGGAAACTTCAATTTTGTCTGTCGTTTCGACGACGGCAGTGAAGAGGTCAAAGTCAGACTCGTTCGGGTCAGCGAAAGAGAATTTAACGGACGCGCGAAATTAACGATTGTCGATATTAGAAAAGTTTAGTTGCGGTGTCTTCAAATACCCAAATTTAATGTCAGCGATGAAATATAATGATTAATAAAACTGAAAACAAAAACGGGTATCCACGACGAAATGCGCAGTTAAAGTTTCCCAAAGCAAATGTTGCTCTCGACATTATTGGAGTTGTTAAAAAACCGTTCGTAAAAAACTCCAGGCAGGCATTTCTTGAAACTTATAATGTTATGAAACCGTCGTCTAACCGGCTTCTCGGTTCGCTGAACGCAAGCGACTTATCACGCCTTAATCTGTATTTAGAGCCTGTTACGCTTTCGCTCGGTCAAAGCCTCTATCAGCCGCAAGACCGTATTCGTTATATTTATTTTCCCGAATCGGCGGTCATCTCCGATTTACAAATGCTGGAAGACGGCAGAACTGTTGAGATAGCAATGACAGGAAAAGAAGGCGTAACCGGTCTTTCGTCCGTTTTCAATTCTCGGACAGCAACGAATTGGACGGAAGTCGTCGTTGCGGGCAACGCGCTCAAATTAAACGCTCAAATCCTTAAACAGGAATTTGGCTGCAACAACTCGCTGCAAACTTCTTTGCTCGATTACGTTAATTCTTACATCGAGCAAATCTCCCAGAAAGTAATTTGTAACAACTATCACCAGCTAAAAGAACGCTTTTGCAGTTGGTTGTTGATGCTTCAAAACCGCAACGGCAGTGATAAATTCTCTCTGACGCACGAACAAATAGCGCGTTTTCTCGGCGTTCACCGTCCGGGAATTTCGCATATCGCCAATGAATTGCGCGAAAGGGAAATAATCGATTACCGGCGCGGGCAAATCATCATTCTCAACGGTCGAGAATTAAAAAATTTAACTTGTTCGTGCTTTCATTCAATTTAAGATAAGCCGTCGTGCAAAATCAACCTCATCAAGAGATAGAACGCGAATGTTGATGAGCTTGTAAGACGTTGCCCCGGACACGATTACAATTCGCGTTTCCGCCTCTGATTGCCGAATACTCAAATCTATTTTTCAATGATTTACCAAACCACCCAATCCATCTTTGAAGTCGTCAAAACATCCCAAATAATCATCTAAATACTTAATACACTTTTACTGTCTTTGAAATTCGGGCGTTCCCAAAATCAAACCGACAACCTTGAAAACTTCGGCATTTCCGCTCGGCGCAAGCAGTCTGGCTTGTTGTCCGCGTCCACGCTTGCCGCCGCCTTGTATCATATTCATCGAAGCATCTTCCGCATCGTCAGTATTATCCGAAACATTCGATATTTTTACTTCCGGTAACGGCTGTTCAAGTTGTTTGAGCAGTGACGCTTTTGTATTTGCAGAGATTTCGCCGTCTAAAACAGCGGCGACTGTTTGGTCTAGAATCTGCGTTTTGCCTTTTGCTTCAAACTTTTTCAAATCAACGCGCGTTCCCGGAATTCGGTTAGAGGACAAAGCAATTGCAAAGTTCAGACGTTCGAGCAATGCGCCTGTATTGACCCAATCTTCCGCCGTGTCGGGATAACCGGTCGGTGCTTGAAAACCGTAAAGCTGTTCGCCCATTTTCGCCAGCATCGGTTGAATCTGTCTGCCGTTGGTGTCCGCACCGAGTGTGCGAACTGCGCTAACGACGACTTCAAACGGAGTTTTAATTTTGGCGCGATAATTTTCCGGCGCGAAAAATTCCTTGTCGGTGAAAAGTGCGCGCAAGGTTGTTTTTATGTCGCCTTTTGAATTATGAAAAGCATTGGCAACACGACTGACGAGAGCTTCGCTCGGATTATCAGAGACGAATTTTACGGCGAGTTTGCGGGCGATAAATTTCGCGGTTGACGGATGATTGGCCAAAATATCAATTACTTTCAAACCATCATTTATTCCGCTTTCGTTGACCTTTTGACCTAAAACCGTTTTTTCGTCTTTATCGTGAAAACGTTCGTTAAAATAAAATGTTCCCGATTCGGCATCTTCAGGCAAACCCATCTGGCGCATTAAACGATTTCCCGGACGAGCATTTTCCATTCCGTTTAAT
>DATLXD010000366.1:0-4463 GCA_035575965.1 Pyrinomonadaceae bacterium
TTTTCGTCTGGGGAAAATCCGTAAAGGTTATCAAACTAGCCGAAATTATTCTGGAAAAACACGGCGGATTTTTATTTGACGGCGTGCGGCTCGACGCGCCGGCTGATTGGCAAAAGCCGATTGAATGAATTAACTTTAAACCACTGATGAACAAAGATAAACACAGATTTTTTTCAATTACGAATTACAAATTACAAATTACGAATTTTTCTTCTCTATCTGTATCCATCTGTGTTTATCTGTGGTTAATTACTCTTTGTCTTCTTGCTTTCCCGTATAAAACAAACGCGCAAGTGCGACCTGTCTATGATTATGGCGCAATCGGTTTGGGACAATTACTCAAACGCCTGAACACAACCGCCAGCGTGATGATGATTGGCGCGCACCCGGACGATGAAGATTCCGCGCTTTTAGCGTATCTGGCACGCGGCGAAAATGCGCGGACGGCTTATCTTTCTCTAACTCGCGGCGATGGCGGGCAAAACATTATCGGTTCGGAGTTGTTTGAATCCTTGGGTGTAATTCGCACTGAAGAACTCTTGCAAGCCAGACGGCTTGACGGCGCACAGCAATTTTTCACCCGCGCTTTTGATTACGGTTTTTCAAAAACTTTGACGGAAGCCAAACAAAAATGGGACGAAAACATAATTTTGTGCGACACGGTTCGCGCTATCCGAACTTTTCGCCCGCTCGTCGTTATTTCGCGCTTTTCGGGAACTCCTGCCGACGGACACGGACAACATCAATATTCAGGTTATATTTCGCCTTTGGCGGTCAAAGCTGCCAGCGATGCGAATCAGTGCAAAGAATCGGGCGCAGCCTGGCAAGTTTTGAAATTTTATGTCGAACAAGGTTTTCGCTCAACAGCCGAACCGAGTCTGAAAATCAACACGGGCGCGTATGACTATTTGCTCGGACGTTCGTATTTCGAGATAGCAATTGAAGGTAGAAGCCAACATCAAACGCAGGAACAAGGCGGTTTGGAACTAAAAGGTGAACAGTTTTCGGGTTTGAATTTGAGTGAAAGCAAAGTGCCTAAAGTTGAGAATGAAAAAAGTGTTTTTGACGGAATCAATACTTCGCTAACAGCGATTTTGAAACTTGAGAAATTACCTGAGAATTCTAAAAAGTCTGAGATTATTGAAATTCAAACTTTGGCGGAACAGGCTTTGAAAGAATATGAATTAAGTAATCCGCAAAAGGTGGTGCCGATATTAATTAAAGGATTGAATCTTATTCAAACAATCGCGCCGGGACGACTGCCCGCAAAATTTTCGCCAGACTTTAATAAAATTTTAAGTCAAAAAAATGCAGAATTTTCCGAAGCCGTCAAGCTTGCTTCGGGTATTCAAATTGATGCTCTTTCCAATAAAGAAACAATCGCGCCGGATGAATCTTTCCAAACAAGCGTCAAAGTTTTCTTTCCAAAGACGACGAACGCAAAAGTCAAAGAAATCACTTGGAACCTGCCGAGCCGCTGGCAAGTTTCAAAAATCGAAAAACCACAAGAAACAACTCAAAGTTTCAGACGAGAAACGGCAAATGAAACGGCTTATTTCAATGTAAAAGTTCCGCCGGACGCGCAACCGACGCAGCCGTTTTGGCTGAGGAACAAACGAAAAGGCGATTTGTTCGATTTGCAACCGGACGAAAATTTAAACCAGCCGTTCGAGCCGCCGCTTATAAATTGTCTTGTTACCATCGAGTTGAACGGAACGAAAATAAATATAAATCAACCGGTCGAGTATCGTTTTGCCGACGACATTCGCGGCGAGATTCGTCGAGATTTGAACGTCGTGCCGAAAATTTCGTTGAGTTTTGACCAAAATTTGCTTGTTGTTCCACAAAACGATAAACAGCAAACGCGAAAACTTATCTTGAGCGTAAAAAATAACTCTTTGACAATGATGAGCGGTTCAACCGACTTGGAATTGCCGAATGGTTGGAGAATTAAACAGGATTTCGGAATTTTCCAGATGAGCAAAAAAGGCGAAAGTAAATCGTTTGAATTTGATATTATCATTCCCGCAAACACAAAAGCAGGTGAATATAACATTCAGGCAAATGCAGGAAGAGGCGAAGAAATGTTCAATCAAACGATGAATGAAATCGCTTATCCGCACATTCAAACACACCGTTTCTATACTAGCGCGAAAACAAAAGTTGTAGTTCTGGATTTGAAAGTTGCGCCCGTCACAGTCGGCTATATTATGGGAAGCGGCGATGCTGTTCCCGAAGCGATTCGGCAAATGGGTTTGACCGTTGATTTATTAAACGAAAACGATTTAACGGGCGGCGATTTGTCGCGGTTTGATACGATTGTCGTCGGCATACGCGCTTTTCAAGTGCGTCAAGATTTAATTTCAAATAATCAAAAAATTTTGGATTACGTCAAAAACGGCGGAAATTTGATTGTGCAGTATCAGCGTCCCGATTACGTTCAACAAAAATTAAATCCGTTTCCGGCAAGTATGACCGACACGCGAGGAACAACCGCCGGAACGACGGCGCGGGTGGCGGACGAAAACGCGAAGGTTACGATTTTAGAGCCGGATAATACTGTTTTTAATTTCCCGAATAAAATTACGGGTGCGGATTTTTCGGGCTGGGTGCAGGAAAGAAATCTTTATAATTTTACGACGTTTGACCCAAAATATACGCCGCTGCTTGAATCTCACGATGCTAATGAAGCGGAAAACAAGGGCGGGTTAGTCGTCGCGGAATTCGGCAAAGGAAAATATGTTTATTGTTCCTACGCATTTTTCCGCCAATTACCAACCGGTGTTTCGGGCGCGTATCGGCTTTTTGCAAATCTTTTGAGCTTAACGAAAAGTAAAAAACTAAAAACTAAAAATTAAAAGTGAAAAACGAAAAGCGAATTATGAATGATTGTAAAATAATTCACCTCTAGTTTTTCACTTTTCACTACTTCCGGCTTCCGACAATTTTAACGCTCCGTCGCCGACGGTAAATGAAAGATTTACGCCGCCGTTGCCGGCTTTGGCGGCGATTGATTTAGCAGTAAATTTTGTGCGCTCGCGTGGTTTTAGATTTTTGTAAAAATTTTCGATTTGCCCGTTTCGCAAAACCTTCGCGTCAATTTCGGCACTCAAGTTATGCGGCAACCGGACATTCATTGTGCCGCTTGCCAATTGAATATCAGCACTGCGCCCGCGCCAGCCGCGTGTCGGAATTGAAACGTCAACCGTTCCGCTCCCGAAAGTTGCGATAATCGTTCCGCCAATTAAATTGAGTTTGGCATTGGTTTCCAAAATGTTTACCCGCATCGCGCCTTCGACGTTCAATAAAGTTAAATCGCCGTGTCCGCCGTTGATTTCCAAATCGCAGTAGCCCGGAACTTTTATTCGGTAATCAATCCGAAAAGGCATCGCCAATAGATTTTTTGGAAACTTTTTCGCCACGCTTTTCAGATATTTTTTGTCATACGTGCCGACGCTTTGAATGGTAATATGTCCGAAATTTTCATCCAGAACAAAAGTATTGACTTGAGCCAGCAAAGCTAAATCGGCTTCGTTTTCGGCTTGAACTTCGATGTCAGCCGTGATTTCCACTTCGTTTTTTGACCAGCCTTCAACCGAGATTGAACCGTTTGGGGCACCGGCTATCGAAACTGTTCCGCCCGCGCCGAAATCTATATTTTCGGTTTTGTAAGTCGTGCGTTTGAGAAGCGATTTGGTTTGAGCAAAAATCGGCAAGGACAGAAGAAAAAGTGTAACCGCAGATAAACACAGATAAACGCAGATTTTTTTTGATTTTATTTTTTCGGTCATTGGTTTTGGATAGAACGCCGCAGAATTTGTAACCGGAAGAAACGAGGAAAGATTTATTTTACTTTTGCCTTTTTACTTTAATGCTCGAATTTATCTGCTGATAAATGAGATGCTTCCGCGCTGGCTGGTCACGGTCAAGGTCGCGCTTCCGTCGCCAATTTTTCCGATGACGCGCCGTCCGTCGCCGAAATTCATACTGCCGGAAAATACGCCGAGCGAGATGTTGCGCGTCGAAGGAGCGGTGGCAACCAGACGAAACGAAGAGTTGAACGGTATACGAAGATTGATGTTACTGCGTGTCGAGGCGAAGCGATAACTGCCGTCCGATTGAAGATTGCCGTCGAAAAATATATCGCCCCGCACGTTTTCAGCGGAAACGACAGTGGCGTTGATGTTGGTTAATGTGATGTCGCCTTCGCTGGTGATATGTGCGCGGACGAGCGTGCCGCGAACATTGCTGACGCTCAAATTTCCCATTCTGGTTTCGATGTCAACCGACGAAGAATATGGAACTTTGATAGTAAAATTGACATTGCCGACTTCGTTTCTGCCCTGGTTATCTTTGACCAAGTTGATGACAATCACGCCGCTCAAACTTTGCGGTTCAATGTTTGCCGCCGGGTCTTCCATATAAGCGGAAATTTTAACTTCCGGTCTGTCCCAGCCTTCAAC
>DATLXD010000367.1:0-1710 GCA_035575965.1 Pyrinomonadaceae bacterium
GCGTCCGCGACAACAATTCCGATTTGGTCTTCAAACATTTCAACCCAATCGTAATAATCGCCGGAAACTTCTTCGGTCGGAAACACATATGCACTGATGTCGAAATTCGGAAGCTGCGGGTCAGTTGCGGGAAGTAGCTCAAGCTGCACGCGGCGTGCTATTTCAAGCTGTGCTTGCAAGCGATTTTTTTCGACAACCTGCTCATGCAGGCGAACTTTCTCGATAATTATCGCAACCTGTGAAGCCAATAACTGTAAAACCGACAAATCATCCACGTCGTATGAATTAAATTCGTCGCTTTCGAGATCGAAAACCCCGACAACTTCCTCATTTGAGATAATCGGCGCAACCATCTCCGAATTGGTAAGCTCTCTGGCGTGAAAATAGCGCGGGTCGCTTTTGACATTTGCCGAAATCAGAGGTTTTCCGGTTTCGGCGACATAACCGATAAAACCTTCGCCGAGTTTAAGGCGCGGCTCGACCAATTCAAAACTTATTTGATAACCGCGAATCGCTTTCGATTTGAAAATATATTGTTTTTCGTTGTTTTCCGTCGAAGACTCAATTAGATAAATTCCGGCTGCATCGTAAGGAATCAATGAGTCGAGCGTGTCCATTACGAGCGTTAAAACTTCGTCCAAATCAAGCGAACGGCTGATTTTCTTGGTGATGTCAAGCAACATCCGCAGCTTATCAACCGTCGAAAGCTCTTCGTCGGGCAAAGAATTTTGTTGAATCGGTTCAATCATTTTATTCATTGGAAAATGGAAAATATTTGATTTTTTATCAACCGTTTT
Organism: Pyrinomonadaceae bacterium; assembly: GCA_035575965.1. Lineage (GTDB taxonomy): Bacteria > Acidobacteriota > Blastocatellia > Pyrinomonadales > Pyrinomonadaceae. Next base: position 798 of record DATLXD010000367.1, read on the forward strand.
TCATTAACCACTCACCACTTTTACTTTATAATTATCCCAAAGGCGCGAAACTTTCATTCGATACTCGACAAGCTCACGACTGACATTGAAATGTCTGGCAATTTCGCGTGAAGTTTTGCCTTGTTCGACAAAGCGGCGGAGAGCAGAATACGGAACAAGTGCCGCCGCGCCCACGGAATACGCCGCTTCTTCGTCCGCTTCCCGGTAATCACGCGCAATCGGTTTTCCGTGTTTATTAGTGTTTTCGATCGCCAGACGACTTGGTTTGTGTCCGAGAAAAACGTGGCAAATTTCTTCCATCAGCGTTGCATTGTGACGATTTTCGCCGTGCGTCGGATTTAGTACGATCAATTTTCTGCCGTCGCCCAATGCCTGCGAACACGCGCCGCCAGACCATTTATCCTTGCCTTCACCCAAAAGATGCGCTTTAGTTTCTTCGCTCAAAAAAGGTTCGATTTGCGAGAATTGTGCGACGAGAAGTTTGGCGTAATTCGCCAGCTCAAAAGGGTTGAGCCGCTCATCGTCGCGCCGCAAACCTGCAAATTCGCGCAAACCGATTGCCCGAATTTCATATTGTCTGCCTTTCTGCGTCGGCGGCAATTGAGAAGTATCCACGGGTTTAGATTATACAAGTTTTTCTGTAATCGTAAATTACAAAGTTATAACTCTCGGTGAAAATAAATTCTGGAAAGCTTAGAGTTATGACGAGAAAAATATCTGTATAAAACAAAATGGGAAAAGATACTTACCTTTTCCCATCAAACTAATTTTCGGTAGTGAACTAAAAGTAATGCTCAAACAGCAAAGGTTAGTTTTTGTCTCTCCAAATTACTGTGCGACAAAAAATAATTGATTGCTCCTTGATGATTCGCCTGGTTCTTTGAAAACGAAGTTGTTTTTCGCACCAGACGCG
>DATLXD010000368.1:0-4137 GCA_035575965.1 Pyrinomonadaceae bacterium
CATTTGAATTTATTTTCCTTTAAAAACCGGCTTGCGTTTTTCCAAAAACGCCGCCACGCCTTCTGCCTTGTCTTCGGTCGAAAAGCAGATTGCAAATAAATCAACTTCGCGGCGCAAGCCTTCATCCAAACTTGAGCGCGATGCGAGTTTGACGGCTTCTTTTGCCATTTGCAGAGCAATCGGACTTTTTTCGGCGATTTTATTTGCCATCTCAAGCGTTTTCGCTTCTAATTCTTCCGGCGAAAAAACGTGATTGACAAGACCTAGATTAAAAGCTGTCGGCGCGTCAATCATCTCACCCGCCAAAATTATTTCCATCGCCTTGCCTTCGCCGACGAGCCGCGTAAGACGCTGAGTTCCGCCGCCGCCGGGAATAATTCCAAGATTGATTTCCGGTTGTCCGAAGCGGGCTTTTTCACTTGCCAGACGAATGTCGCAAGCCAGCGCGAGTTCGCAGCCGCCGCCCAGACAAAAACCATTTATCATCGCAATTACAGGTTTCGGAAATGAATCAATCGAATTAAAAAGCGAACGCTCGTAAAATACGTTTCGCTGAGTAATCGCGGTTTGTCCCGCGAATTCCGAGATGTCCGCGCCGGCAACAAAAGATTTTTCGCCCGCGCCCGTAATAATCACAACGCGGATTTCCGCATCGTTTCGCAATTCGCCGAGCGCGGCAACGCCTTCTATGTGAACTTTGGAATTCAAAGCGTTGAGCTTGTCGGGACGGTTGATAGTTAAAACGGCAACGCTTTCGCGCTTTTCCACCAAAATCGTTTCGTAATTCGGCATAAGATATATAAATGGAACTAACAAAAGACAAAGAATACAAGGAAATTATTCCGATACTTTTGCCTTTTTACTTTTTACTTTATCACTCTGCGTCCGCGCTTTGGTCATCGGCAACCGACATGACAACACGAAAGTTAATAAGTTATACCTAAAAACTTGTAAAAATAAAAGTAAAATCGAACCGCTTGCGTCGTTGTTCGACTAACCCGTCGTCTGATAGTTATACTGTAGACGTTATTTAAGGACAATACATTTGTCAAAAAACCAACTTTTAATTTTGTGGAGATACAAGAAATTTTATGTCGAAGACGGAAATAGGTCGCAAAGTCGTTATTTTAGGTTCGGGTCCCGCAGGTTTGACGGCGGCAATCTATGCGTCGCGGGCGCAGCTTGAGCCGATTGTTATTGACGGACCGCAGCCGGGCGGGCAACTAACGATTACCACCGATGTCGAAAATTACCCGGGCTTTGCAAATGGAATTATGGGACCGGAATTGATGAACGAATTTCGCGCTCAAGCGACGCGCTTCGGCACGGAAATCCTGAATGTCTGGATTGACAAAGTTGATTTATCCAACAGACCTTTCACGCTTTTTGGCAAAGTGAGCGCAGACAGCGAAGAAATCACGACGATTATCAAAGCCGAAACTTTAATCATTTCGACAGGCGCGTCCGCGAAATGGATTGGCGTCAAAGGCGAAGAACCCGCGCCCGAAGGTTTAGGCGGCAACGGCGTTTCGGCGTGCGCGACGTGCGACGGCTTCTTTTTTCGCGGAAAGCCGGTCGTCATTGTCGGCGGCGGCGATACGGCGATGGAAGAAGCGATGTTTCTAACGCGCTTTGCCTCAAAAGTCAGCTTGATGCACCGCCGCGATTCGTTCCGCGCCTCGAAAATTATGCAGGAGCGCGTGTTCAATAACGAGAAAATCGAGGTTATCTGGAACACGGAAATCAAGGAAATTCTCGGCACAAAGGAAGAAGGCGTTACAGGTGTGAAAATTTATAATAATCAATCAAAAGAAGAAGGCACATTTCCGACGCAAGGCGTTTTCGTCGCCATCGGACACAAACCGAACACCGACCTTTTCAAGGATTGGCTGGAAATGGACGAAACCGGGTATTTGAAAACCGAAGGACGCACTATGAAAACCAACATCGAAGGAGTTTTCGCCTGCGGCGACGCACAAGACCATTACTATCGACAAGCGGTAACGGCGGCAGGTTCAGGCTGTATGGCAGCGATTGATGCCGAAAGATTTCTCGTCGAACACGGCGAAGCAGTGAAAAACACGGAAACGAATTGGTAGAAAAAATTTTAAGTTGGCGGATTGCTGGAATGCGGCGGCGTAGATGGAATAAGCTGTAAGGCATAAGCCAGATAAGAACGCGCTAGCGCAACAAACAGCACCGTTCCCAGTCCCGGATGATAACCGCCAGTCAAAATCGCCCAAACTATATGAACGGATACGGTTGCAAACTGTATTCCCACCCAAATCCAAACAACAACTCCCGCGCTTTTTCCGGCAGGTAATACCAAACGAAAATAACAGAACAAACCAAACAAGACCAAAAGCAAATTAAACACGACAAAAGCAGGCTTCGCTAAACCCGGAGCGCGTCTATACAGGAACAACATCGGCGGAAATACTTCATATAATTTGAAGATGAATTCCTCAACAGAATGTAAGGCTTGAACCGTAACCGCCGTCAGAAAAGCCGATTTGACTTGGTTGTTCATCTCTTAGCTGGGACCTTGCACTAGCCGCCGAATACTCTGATTAACTTGAAACTTACTTTGCCCATTCGTCCGCAATCGTAACATCGACTTTGACGGGAACTTTTGTAATATACTCTTCTCCCGCCGCGCACATTGCTTTTTCAAGCATTTCCGCCGTCGCTTCGGCTTCGTCCGCGTCCGCTTCGACGATAATTTCATCGTGAACAATGTTCACCAGACGCGCCGAAGTTCCGCGAATTTTATCGTGCAAAAGCCGCAAAGCGCGTTTTAAGATGTCGGCACTTTGTCCCTGAATGGGCATATTTTTGCCGTTTCTTTGCGCCAGCGAAATCGCTTTGCGGTCGTCTTCGTCAAAGCGAAAACGCATCATTCTGCCGGTAGCGGTTCGTGCCGTTCGCTCGGTAATAACTTTTCGAGCCGCATCACGCAGCCACGCATCGAGTCCGCGATACGTCGCAAAATAGCGGCGCATAATGTCTTCAGCGTTAGTTTGCGAAAGTCCGGTCATCATTGCAAAACGCTGCGAGCCGATGCCATAAACCACGCCGAAATTTAAGCGTTTGGCAAAAGAGCGTTGTTCGGGCGTTACATCTTCGGGTTTGATATTAAAGACTTGCGCGGCAGCGGTTGTGTGAAAATCTTCGCCGGAAATAAAGGCATTGATGAAATTTTGGTCTTTTGAAAATTCGGCTAAAATCCTGAGTTCGACTTGTGAATAATCCGCGATAATCAATTTTTTTCCGTCCGGCGCACGAAAACAACGGCGGTAATTTTCTTCGTGCGGAATTTGTTGAATATTTGGTTTTGAACACGAAAATCTACCGGTCGGCGCACCGATTTGGCGGAAATCGGCGTGAATTCTGCCAGTTTCGGGTTTGATAAATTCCAAAATGTTTTCGCCGAAGCTCGACAAAGATTTTGCCACGCCGCGATATTCGAGCAGTTTTGCAACCACCGGGTATTCGACGGCGAGCGGCTGCAATTGCCAGCCGCGCGTTGTTTCGGGAACGGGAACGCCCAGGTTTTTGAGCGCGTCGGTTACTTGCGTTTGCGAATCGAGGTTGATTTCAGCGATACCGAAAAGCGAGGCTTGCGCCACGCCCGCCGAAAGCATTTGTTGAAGTTCCAGAGCGACTTTCGCTTGTTCAATTTTTACCCGTTCGAGCTGTTCACGCCAACGCGCTTCGTCCAGATAAAAGCCGTTGAGTTCCATTTCGGCAATCGGCACGACGCAATCGAATTCGAGTTTTGCAACTTTTACCAAATCGTCGGATTTTAATTTTTCGATGATTTTTTCGCGCAAAGGCACCATTGTCGCGGCATCGCGGGCAGCGTATTCGATTTGCGACTGCGACAGTTCAGGCGTGTTCCAATCGCTGACTTGTTCGGATTTGTCGAGTTCAGTACCGAGAAAATAGCTGGTAACTTCCGCCAAAGAATGTCGGCGGTCCTGGTCGCCCGCCGCGATGATTTGGCTGGCGAGAAGCGTGTCGAAAACACCGCCTAGTTCTGCGCCCAAATGCTGCGAAATCCATTTAGCGTCAAACTTTGCATTGTGCGCGATTTTTATCGGTTTGGCAGCGGACAATAAATCTCGAAGCGGCGCG
>DATLXD010000369.1:0-2711 GCA_035575965.1 Pyrinomonadaceae bacterium
GGCAAATCCGAAACGGTCAAGCTCGCGCTCGTCGCCTTGCTCGCCAAAGGTCATCTTTTAATCGAAGACGTTCCCGGTGTCGGCAAAACGACGCTTGCCAATGCTCTGGCGCGTGCGCTCGATTTATCTTTTCAACGCATACAATTCACCAGCGACCTTTTGCCTTCAGACGTTATCGGGCTTTCGATTTTCAACCAGCGAAGCGGTCATTTTGAATGGAACGCGGGACCGATTTTCTCAAATATTGTCCTTGCCGACGAAATAAACCGCGCCACGCCGAAAACGCAATCCGCACTGCTTGAAGCAATGTCGGAAGAACAAATTACCATCGAAGGTGTTTCGCGTTCTTTGCCGCAGCCGTTTATGGTTGTCGCCACGCAAAACCCAACCGAACATCACGGCACGTATCCTTTGCCCGAATCGCAGCTTGACCGTTTTATGCTGCGTCTGCACGTCGGTTATCCGAGTTTGAGCGATGAACGCGAGATTTTGCGCGACCGCGAACGGAGAAATCCGCTTCAATTTATCGAAACTGTAATGTCGGAAGACGATATTTTGGAACTGCAACAAAAGGTTTCAGAAGTTCGCGTTGACGAAGTTCTGGTTGATTATCTTCTGAATATCGTTGATGTGACGCGCGAAACCGACACGCTCGAACTCGGCATCAGCCCGCGCGGAACACTCGCGCTTTTCCGTTCGGCGCAGGCAATCGCTTTGATTGAAGGACGCGACTTTTGCATTGCCGACGACATTAAACGGCTTATTCTGCCCGTCTTCGCCCATCGCCTCATCGTCAATTCGCGCCAAGCCGGAAACAAACGCCGCTCATTTGAAGCCGAACAGATATTGCAGGAAATTTTGTTGAAAGTGAAAGTGCCAATCTAAAATAATTTTCACCACAGAGGCACAGCGAACACAGAGAAGAGATGATGAATTAGGAACGATAAATTATAAATTTAAACTCAATAACTTCAGCGCTCATCATTCTAAAAATCTCTGTATTCGCTGTGCCTCTGTGGTGAATCAATCCTAATGAAATTTCGCACGCTTACCAAGCTTTTCAGTTTCCGCGACATTCGCAACGCGATTCTCGGAATTTCGGTTGTCATCGCCGGATTGGGCTTAGCTTTTCTCACGCTTTGGGCGCAGCAAATAGGAGACAATCGTCTTGCAGGATTTGCGGCGGGCGCGTCGCTTGTTTTTGTTCTGCTGATTTTTGTGTTCGTCGTGCCGCCGCTCGCGCGTTCCGCCAGCGCGGAAGCCTCGCAGATGAATTTGCCGTTTGAGTTCACCGTGGGCGGCGCGGCAATCTTGGGTTTAATCGTCATCGTCGGCTTTTCCGCTTGGAACACCGGCAACAACCTGCTTTTTCTCGTCCTCTCTCTAATGGTCGCTTCGCTCGTCGTCGGATTCGTCGCCGGAAACGTCTGTTTGAAGAAATTAGACGTGAAAATGCGTTTTCCCGAGACGATTTTTGCCGCCGAGCCGACACCAATTCTGGTCAGTCTGCACAATCGAAAACGAGTTTTCCCGACATTTTCCGTCGTTGCACAAGTCCGCGGAAACGAGCGGGAAACGTCGGCTTTATTCGACGAAGTAAAGGAAATTCTACCTGCAAAATGGGCGGAAAAAATCACTCGTCCGCCGATTGTCAGGCGCACTCTGGATTATTTCGTATTCGTGCCGCGCCGCGATTCGGTCGAAAATAAAACCGAGCATATTTTTGAAAATCGCGGGCGTTTTATCATCAATGATTTTGAGCTTTCAACCAAATTTCCGTTCGGGTTTTTTCGCCATCGCCGCAGACTTTCCGCGCAGGAAGCGGAGATTGTAATTTTCCCGAAACTCGTTTCAATCAATGAACAAACGATGGATTTACCGCCCGAACGCGGAAATTTAGTGGCGAATAAAAAAGGTCTCGGACAAGATTTGCTGTCCTTGCGCGATTATCAGCCGATGGACGATTTGCGGCGCGTTGACTGGCGAGCGACGGCACGCGCCCAACGCTTGATTGTCCGCGAATTTTCCGCCGAAGACGACAAGCGCGTAACCGTTATTTTCGACACTCACCTGCCAGCCGAAAATAATGGAAAGAAATTAACTCTGCGCGAAAAGATTGAAGCCGAGCAGAAAGGCAAAAAACTTTCGCCCGTTTCCGAGAAATTTGAAAATGGTATCAGCCAAACGGCATCACTGCTCGCGCATTTTGCCGATGAGCAAGCCGAAATTCGTCTGATAGTTGACGAAAACATCGGCGAATTCGGCATCGGCAGACAGCATCTCAACGAATGTTTGAAACGTCTCGCGCTGGTCGAGCCGAGATTTGATGAAACAGCGGCGGGGTTTTCCGGCGAAACGCTCGAAGAAATCTTTACGGAAAGAGAAAATAGTTATACATTTTTTGTAACGGCGCAAACGGAAGAAAATTTATCAAGCGAGTTGATTCAGCGAGCGAAGATTGTTAAATACTGAGTGAAAGTTTTACGAATTTGTAGTTAGAAGGAAGGCGTAAACAGATGCTCGAAAAATGGCTTGGAAAAATCTTTGGAAATAATGAAAGAAGAACCTTAAAAAGGCATTTCGTTTATACATCACCTTCACTTCTTCCAGCCTCCCTTTCGCCTCCATTGTTATTGATAATGTGGATAAACTTGCGTCGTAGAAAACGCTGATGCCTCCGCAAATTACTGGATATCCGATGGAAAAGAGCT
>DATLXD010000370.1:0-4298 GCA_035575965.1 Pyrinomonadaceae bacterium
ATGTCCGACTTGCCCGCCCGCCGACCGCAATCTGACTTTCCTGGAAACGGAACAGCCTTTTGCCGAAGCCGAACTTATCACGCTTTCGCTACACGTCGATTATTGGAATTCGCGCAGTTGGAACGACGAATTTTCTGCGCCCATGTTCAGCCGACGGCAGGATATTTATGGACAGATTTTTAAGCTGGACTCGATTTATACGCCGCAAATGATTGTCGACGGACAAGCGCAGTTTGCCGGAACGGATTTGGCAAAAGTACAGAAAGCTATTATCGAAAGTGCCAAAAACGAAAAAGGGAAAATTGAACTTTCAACCGTAAGTGACGCGAGGGGCGACACAAAGCTCAAAGCGAAAATTTCAGATTTACCGAAACACGAAGTTTCCACCGTTTTTCTCGCCGTCGCCGAAGACAATCTAGTCTCAAATCGCGGCGAAAGTTCCGGTGCAAAACGTATTTATACTTCAGTTGTGCGCGAGCTTAAATCGCTTGGATTTTTAACCGCCGAACAAAAGAATCTGGAAATTGAGACCTTTCTGCAATTCCAACCGAATTGGAAGACGGAGAATCTGAAACTCGTTGTTTTTGTACAGGAAAACGCAAGCCGAAAGGTATTCGGAATTGGCAAATCAATCTTGACAAGAAAGGATAATCAGTAATCTAACAATACCTAAATACATTTCTCCGGTATAAGTTAAAGTTTATTTTGGTGATTTTCTTACTGAGAAACATTTGATTTTGTCGGGAAAATACTAATCGAACTTATTTTCAGATTTGGCAAAAAGCCGAGCTTGCTTCACCAGCGAAAATCATATTTCGTATAATTTTCGCGCCAATTTTCGTCTGTCTCAATTTTGAGAATCGGAAATTTTCCGTCAAAAACTATTTCGGCTATGAGTAGTCGTCGCAGACGGTAAGTTCTGCCCGACGGCGAACAGACGATAAGCGTTGCTTTCTCTTCATTAAATTGAGAGACAACGGCGGTTCGCCAATCTTTCTTTGAACGAATAAGCAGACGTGAGCCGATTGGGAAATCACCCAAGGTTTTCGGATTAGTGGAAAAGTTTTTCAAAGTTAAAAAGTTTAGAGTCCAACTTTATCGTATAAAAGTTGAACTCTAAACGTCGAATGATAAATTGCTCTTGGAATCGAAATATCAAAAATTACACTAATCTTCAAACGGCAAATCGTATTGCTTTCCTTTTTGGTTAGCGACGTAGACACGCAAGCCGACGGAAATCATCAGAACGGAAATTCCAATCCAAATAAAAACCCAGGCAATCGCGGGAAGACCTGTTGCATTTGCCATATTCAAAGCGTCGGTGTGCATCGGGCTAGAAAATGGCGACGATGCGTAAAAGACTGTTTTCAAATCAGAGAGAGCATTCAAAATGCACTGCACCGCCAGGAAACTCATCGCAAACTGCGCTGCCCGTGCGCTCGCGTAACGTGCAATCGCCAGCAGTCCGGCGGTTAAAACTACGCCTGAAACAACGGTAAAAGCGACGCTTCCGAAACTCACATTTGCCGAAAATATGTTCCAGAGCGGCGCAAGCAAGCCAAACAAAATAGTCATTAAACCGACAAAACCAGCCGATGCCGCCAAAACGATTCGCGCCGAATAAGCGCGACGAATCAGAACGAGCAGCAAAACGCCGAAAGCCGTCGTGCCGAGATAACCCGCGCTGGAAGTTATCAGTTGAGAAATCGCGCTGTTGTATCTGAACATAACCAATCCGCTCGTATCGGGTGAAACACTCATACTTTCAACCGAACCGCCGGTCAGCAATGCCGCCAAAACGTGGTTTCCTTCGTGAACAAAAGTAACGAAAAGCCGTATCGGATAAACCAGATAATCAGCATACGGTATGAACCACAAAGCAATCGTAATCACGGTGGCAATCAGAAGAAGATAAATCTGCGGTTTCGCGTCTTCAGCAACTTTGTATTTCATTTTTTTAATAAGCTCCTTTCAAAAACTCTGCAATATCTTACGTTTTATTTTACGACATTGTTCTCGAAATAGTGAATAGCGGAGGAGTGAAAAACGAAAATTTATTACTTTTCACTTTTCGTTTTTCACAAAATCGGATTCTCCGCCCGTTTTTAATTCAAGCTGTATTTCCGTAATCCTAATATCTTTCTGAACGGCTTTGCACATATCGTAAATCGTCAAAGCTGCAACCGAAACCGCCGTCAACGCTTCCATCTCGACTCCGGTTTGAGAATTTGTTTTGACTTCGGCTTCGAGATAAATGCCGTAATCCTTCGTTTCGGCTGAAATATCAACCTTCGACAAATTTATCTGATGACACAGCGGAATCAAATTTGAAGTCTGCTTTGCCGCCATAATTCCGGCGATTCGCGCGATTTCCAATGGATTACCTTTCGGATTCGATTGGTTTTGCAAAACTTTGAGCGTTTCTTTATTTAAGAAAACTTTTGCTGACGCAACCGCCCGACGCGCTGACGCATTTTTTTCGCTCACATCAACCATTTTAATTTTACCTTGTTTGTCAAAGTGCGAAAGTTTATCCATATCAATCAATAACAAATAAATTTTAGTAGTGGTGTATTTTTGTGTTTCATTTTAGCGAGAGTTTCGTGTCCGGTTAAATTAGACCACCTCATTCTCATAATTTCTACTTTTTATTTTTGCCTTTTTACTTTTTACTCCTACTTCTTGCTTTCTTCCAACTAAAAGAACACAATTTGTATCTAAGGTTAAAAGAATTTCAGGAAGGCAAAATTTATGCAATCTGTTTCGCCCGTTCGCTTCTCGCAATTGTGCGTTTTGTTAATAGTATTTTTCTTTACGTTCTATGCAAGCACTTTTGCACAATCTCGTCCGCAAAAGTCCGACACTAAGAAAGGTGATGATAAAAGAAACAAGCGTCCCGTTCCTAAAACCGAAGAAGAGTTAAAAAAGGAAGAAGAAAAGCGCAAGCAAGAGGAAGAAGAGAAAAACGCGGTCGTTGACGATGAAGTTTTGAAAATAAAAACCAATGTCGTCAATGTTGACGCGGTGGTCTATAACAAAAAAAGCGGTCAAATCGTTACGGGCTTAAAAAAAGAAAATTTTGCCGTCTTTGAAAACGGCATCAAACAGGACATCACGAATTTTGCCACGCCGGAAGCACCGATAACCGTTTCGGTAGTTGTCGAATACAGTAAATGGTCGGAAGTTTTCGGCAGTTACGCTAGTCGCGGGCAAGAAGCCGGCAAACTCGAAGTTATTCGCCCAGTCGCTTATTTTCTTTCCAAATTTATCAGACCGCCCGACGATTACGCATCGGTCATCGCCTTTGATATACGCCCGACACCGATTACTGATTTTACCAACGACCCGAATCGTCTGCGCCAAACCGTCGATCTACTCCTTAGAAACAGTCCGGCTTTTCGTGAAAACAATCTTTTCGATTCGCTGAAATTCGCGCTCGTCGGCGGCAAAGGCGATTCGGTAGTTCTGGAAAATTCAAAAGAGCGCACATCCAATTACGGCGGAATGATAAACGTGCAGGCGAAACGCCGGGCGATTATATTGGTCGCTTCCGGCATCAACACCTTCAGCAGAAGCAATTATGACGAGGTGCGAAAAGTCATTCAAAATGCCGGAGTTCCGATTTATATCCTCAGCACCGGCAATCTTTTTTATAAGTTGTATGAAAACCAGCTTTCCGCCGAAGGAAGTATTACGGGAATGCCCGGCAGACTCGATTTTCTGCAAGCCCAAAATGCGATGAATACCTTCGCCAAAGAATCGGGCGGAGCGCATTTTCCCGTGACCTTTCCGGGCGAAATACCTTCTAATTTGCAGACCATCAATAGTCTATTGCGAAATCAATATAGCATCGCTTATGACGCTGACGAAAAACGCGAAGCGGGCAAGAAATACAAACTCCAGGTTAAGGTCGATGTCAACGGCGACGGCGTGTATGAAGAAAAGGAATATGTCATTCAGCATCGCCCGTTTTTTACAACGCCGAAAGAACCGAAAGCGAAGTAAATTTTCTATTCGACTAATTGACCATTCGAGCGATTGTAAAGAGAGTTTATTAACCTAAACTCTCTTTTTGTTCTTTTCACTCTCAAATTCCTTTGTTTCAAACTCATCATCGCCTTCAAACAAACGGCTCACCGGCGTCTGCGGCGGCGGCAGAGATTCCTGATGTTCAGTTAAATCTTTTTGTAATTTCGCAACGGCTTCTTCGCCGCGCTCAAAGTCATCACGTGAAATTTTTAGCGTGATTTTGCCGTCTTTGTTTGGCGTTTCGCTTAATTTGGTAAAACTTTTCAGAC
>DATLXD010000371.1:0-3798 GCA_035575965.1 Pyrinomonadaceae bacterium
ACGACTTGCGCCGAAAAACTTTTCAGCGACCAGCCGCGCCCGAACGGTCCCCACGCTTCGAGTCTGGCGTTTTGCAAGCCCCATTTTGTCATCGTGTCGCGCGTCCATTCGTTGGCGCGTTTCATTTGCGGCGAATTTGTAAGCCGTCCGCCGATAACGTCCGTCAGATAGCTCAAAGTTTGCATTACCTGAGAATTTTTTGAGCCTTCGTCTTTAATTTTATCAATTACGTCCTTCGGTGCTTGATAAAGCGCAGGCACGGCGGCTTGCCCGAAAGCAATGGTCGGAAGCAGAAAAGCGTAAATCAGAAAAACGCCGATTAATTTGCGTCGTAGCATTGTAAGAATCTCCTAATAATTTGTTTTGACTTTTTTGGAAGAAAAGTTTTGCTTGATTATACTGTAAAATTCGGAGAAAGGTTTCAAAATAGTGGTAAATAGTAAGTGCTAAATGAGAAAAAAAACTAAAAATTGCTTATCTTACTTACCATTTACCACTAACCGACGTTTTCCAAGTCAGCGTGTAAGCGGGCGGAACGTTTTTCATTACGAGTTGACTTTTTTGCGCTTTGCCGTAGCGGTCGCGCATATGCTCGCGGAGTTTGATAGCGGAAGGAAAATAATAACCATGCGCGTATTGAAACGTGCGAAAAAAACAGCCTTGTTCCATAAATTTATCAATCTCGCGCAAAATTTTCTCGCCGACATCGTTTGGAATCGAGACAAATGGCAGGCACGAAATTACATAACCGACTTTGCCGAGTTTTGATTTTTGATGAAGCGCGAAAACATCGCAAGCGTTTCCGCACACAAAACGCATTTGCGGATAATTTACTTTGAGCGATTTGACGAGTGTTCGGTCGAGTTCGATGCCGAGATACGATTCTTTACTTAGCACGACTTCCTGCAAAAATTTCGTTATCGCGCCCGTCCCGACACCGAGTTCCAGAACAATCGAATCTTCGTCGGGAAGAATGCCTTGAATCATCTTTTGAGCAAGTTCGGGCGATGACGGCGCAATCGAACCGACTTTGAGCGGATTTTTTAAGAATGCCTGTAAAAATTCGATGTTTTCGTTCATCATTTTGGGCGGAAAGGCAACCGTAGGCGAATGTATATGTTTTGAAAAAGTTTGACACACTCGCTTACGGTTGCCTTTCCGCCTTTGAATGTTCACGCTTCGTTTAACTAATCAAAGCCGAAACTTTCGATTCCGTTTCTGAATTTTCTGTTAAATCGCTGACGGCAATTTTATAATCACAACCTTCGGTTTGGCAATAGCGGAATGTGCCTTCTTTCTTAGTCGTCTTTTCTAAAATGAACGGCGCGCGGCACTTCGGGCAAGGTTCTGGAACGGGTTTGTCCCAGAAAACCGCGTCGCATTTCGGGTAGTTCACGCAGCCGTAAAAAACTTTTCCGCGCTTGGATTTTTTGACCGCGATTTCCCCGTCCTTGCATTTCGGGCAAGCGATTCCGATGGTTTGACGCTTGATGTAATCGCATTTCGGGTAATTTGAACACGACGTAAATTCGCCGAAACGTCCTTGTCTTAAAACCAATTTCGCGCCGTCTTTCGGACAAATTTCGTCGAGTTCGACGGGCGCGGCAACCGTCAACGCCGCGCCGCTTTTTTTGTCAATCTTGCGAATGTTTTTGCATTCGGGATAACCCGTGCAGCCGTAAAATGCGCCGAACCGCCCGCGTTTCAAAGCCATATCTTTACCGCACAATTCGCATTTCGGAACTTCTTCCGTTTCGCTTTGCGTCGCGCCGTTTTCCGCCGACTGTTCGCTGCCGGCTGCCGACTTCTTGCTTGCGACTTCTCTAGTCGTTTTGCATTCCGGGTAATTCGCGCACGCCAGAAACTGTCCGAAACGTCCGAACTTTATGACCATTCCCGCGCCGCAGTTTTCGCAAATCTCGTCGGTCGGAATCGATTGCTGTTTGACGTTTTTGATGGCTTCGGTGGCTTCAGCAACATCTTTTGAAAATTTGCTGTAAAAATTGCGAAGTGCGTCGCGCCAATTGAGTTTTCCCTCTTCAATCTCGTCCAAGTTTTCTTCCATTCGCGCCGTATAAGTCGGATTGAAAAGGTCGGCGAAATTCTTGACGAGCAAATCGTTGACTGTCGTTCCCAAGCCGGTCGGATGAAAACGTCCTTCGAGTTTTTCGACGTATTCGCGGTCTTGAATCGTCGTCATAATCGCCGCGTAAGTCGAAGGTCGCCCGATGCCTTTTTCTTCCAATACTTTGACCAGCGTCGCTTCCGTATAACGCGGCGGCGGCTCGGTAAAATGCTGTTCGGGCGTGATTTTGTTTAATTTTAACTGCTCGCCTTTTTCGACTCGCGGCAGATTTTTCTCTTCGTCTGAATCTTCATCATTTTCGGGCTTTTCGTCGCGTCCTTCTTGATAAACCTTCAAAAAACCGTCGAATTTCTGCACCGAGCCGGTCGTGCGAAATACGAAACGTCCGGCTTTGATGTCAATCGTCGTCTGGTCAAAAATCGCGGCGGTCATTTGCGATGCGACAAAGCGTTTCCAAATCAAAGTATAAAGTTTCAGTTCGTCCGCACTCAAATAATTCCTTAAATCGTCGGGCGTGCGCGTTACTTCTGTCGGGCGAATCGCTTCGTGCGCGTCTTGAGCGTCTTTTTTTCCACGATAAATCGTCGGTTTTTCCGGCAAGTATTTCGCGCCGAAACTTCCGCCGATAAAATCTCTGACTTCCGATAAAGCCGTGTCGGAAACTCTTACGGAATCCGAGCGCATATAAGTTATAAGTCCGACTAAACCATCCTTGCCGACTTCCACGCCTTCATAAAGTTTCTGCGCCGTCGTCATTGTTCTTTTGACGGAAAAGCCGAGTTTTCTCGCCGCTTCCTGCTGCAATTTCGATGTAATAAACGGCGGTGTCGGATTGCGTTTGCGCTCTTTCGTCGTTACCGAATCAACAATAAAATTTTCCTTCTCGGCTTCTTCGACGATTGATTTCGCCGTCGCTTCGTCTTTAATGTGCGTTTCGCCTTTCTTTAAATCCTGGTCGAAACCGCTTGTCTTGACGGTTTGGTCTTCGATTTTAAAAAGCCGCGCGTCAAAATTCGGCGGAAGTTTCGCCGTCAGATTGGCGATGATCGACCAGTATTCGGTTTTGACAAACGCTTCGATTTCGCGCTCGCGGTCAACAACCATTCGCACGGCGACAGTCTGCACTCTTCCCGCCGAAAGTTTTCCGCCGACGGTTTTCCAAAGAATCGGTGAAACTTTATAACCGACCAATCTATCCAAAATTCTTCTGGCTTGCTGCGCGTCAACCAAATCCTTGTTGATTTGTTTCGGTTCTTTAAACGCATCTTTAATCGCGTTTTTCGTAATTTCATTAAACATCACGCGAAAGACTTGTTTGGCGGGACGCTTCGGCACGATTTCTTCGGCGAGATGCTGGCAAATCGCTTCGCCTTCGCGGTCCGGGTCAGCCGCCAGATAAATCGTGTCGGATTCCTTCGCCGCGCGTTTTAAATCCGCGACGGTTTTTTTGTTGTTGCGCTTTTTCAGGTCGGGAATAACTTCGTAAGTCGGCTCGAAATTATTTTCGATGTCCACGCCGAGACCTTTCGACGGCAAATCCTTGATATGCCCGATTGAAGCTAAAACTAAATAATCGCTTCCGAGGTATTTGTTGATGGTTTTCGCCTTTGCGGGCGATTCGACGATAACTAAATTTTTTGCCATTTTATTTGAAAAAAATATGTCAGACACAATCTGCGTGCTGACATTCTGACTTCTAACACCTTATCTTG
>DATLXD010000372.1:0-14812 GCA_035575965.1 Pyrinomonadaceae bacterium
GCACGAAAGCGTTTGGAACGGGTTTATCGTTCGCCAAGCCAAACTGCACAGCAGAAAATCCGTTTGTGCTTTGCAGCAGATACCAAACTCCGTCGCGGAAAACCGCAACGTCAGTCTTTCCGTCGCCGTCGTAATCAGCCGGAGCCGGAATATCCGTTGAATTGCCGAATTGGACAGCAGCAAAACCTTGTGTGCTTTTCAATTGATACCAGTTGCCTTCTGACGGACGTAAAATCACAAAATCCTTAAAGGTTATTTCCACGCTGTTAGAACTTACGGCTATTACCGAACCGTTTGTGCCGAATGAATTATCAACCGTCCCGTCGGCGTTATGCCGGACAAGAAATGAATTGGTTGGAAAACCAAAACCGTTTTCGGCGACAATACCGACCGTGACGATTTTTCCGTCCGGTTGAATTCTGGCTCTGGTCGGGTAGTCGTTGTCCGAAGTAATAGCTGTTATAACCTTGCCGCCGTTGCCAAAGGTCGTGTCCAAATCGCCCGGCGCGCCGGTTTGTGCTTGAACGAGCGGGAAAGCCGCGATGAAAAATAAAATCATTAGTCCGAAAATGAAAAGTGAATGATTGAGTTTATACTTGGTTTGCATAATTTTCTCCTGCTAACTTTTGGGTTAAATGTTGAGCCGAAAACGGTGTCAGTAGTTTTCCCGTCGAGAGTTTCCGGCATTTTGAGTAAAGCCGTCGCGCATTTCAAGCGAGTTCGACGCGATAAACTTCTACACCGGACTCGCTTTAATGCTGATTATTATTCAATGCGCGTCCCGACTGCGGTCGCGCAGCCGGTTCCGATTAAGTTGTCGTTTGCATCGAAAATTTCGACTGCGGCGTTAGTAGTAAAACTATTGCCGCTCGCACTGAGTCTCAAAGCCGCCCTAACTTTCTGCGAGCTGATGAAAACGCCGCTCGCGTCATAGCGGTTGATCATAAAGACGAACGAGTAATTGCGCCCGCCGAACGAGAAATTGCGCTTGCTGCGATGCTGCTCCCAAACTCCGTGACCGGGGCTGCGCAAAGCCGGATTTTGACCGGGGCTATTATATTCCGCCAATGTGCCGCCTTCGTTAAAAGTCAACAAACCTCTAGAAGCAGGCGCGAGCGGCAAGCCCGTTTGACAATTATGCTGCGTTACCGCCGTTCGCCACGCCCCTTTGATACTTGGTCTAGCGTGTTCGATTTGCTCTTCCGGCGAGTTACCCGTTTCGCGCTCTTGTCCCGACACAGAAATTTGTGTGAATCCAAAGAGCATCAACAACGCCAAAAATGTTCTGCCTATCATTTGCATAAATTTACTTTTCATTTTTTTCCTCTTTATTTTTTAATTTATTTCAGCCGAAACTTTTTCATCTGGGCTGATGCGTGTCATAATCACCAAAAATCATTCTGAAAATCTTTAGAAACGACTTGAAAATTTTCTGAATTTTCTGAAAATGCGGATGAACGAGCCTCAATTACAAATTTATGAGTTCGGCGATTTTCGCCTTGACGCGGCGAAACGCTTGCTCACAAAGGGCGTTGACGAACCGCTGCCGCTCACGCCGAAAGTCTTCGACACGCTTCTTTATCTGGTGCGGCACAACGGACGAGTGATTGGTAAAGATGAATTGATGCGCGAGATATGGACGGATACGATTGTCGAAGAAAACAATCTCAGTCAAAACGTCTCGATTTTGCGGCGTGTGCTAGGCGAGAAACCCGGCGAAGGACGTTTCATCGCCACCGTTCCGGGACACGGTTTTCGATTCGTTCCTGAAGTCCGCGAAGCGTCGGAAGTTTCA
The DNA here is from genome assembly GCA_035575965.1 of Pyrinomonadaceae bacterium. Classification (GTDB taxonomy): domain Bacteria; phylum Acidobacteriota; class Blastocatellia; order Pyrinomonadales; family Pyrinomonadaceae. Next base: position 1,796 of record DATLXD010000372.1, read on the forward strand.
AGTTCCAAGTTTCAAGTCGCAAGTTCGGTTGAATCCGAGATTTCAAATTCCGAATCGAACGGCGAATCGCCGACCAAAAGCGCGCCTGAAACCCGAAACTTGAAACTTGAAACCAATCAACAGCCAAAACCGAAGACCGATGACCGAAATCCAAATCGTTTCCGATTCGCCGCCTTCGCCGTTCTAATTATTCTCGCGCTCGGTTCATTGGGATTTTATCTGTGGCGCGAAAATGAAAAATCAGTTGCCAATGCCCGAATTAGAAGCATCGCCGTTTTGCCTTTTAAACCACTGGTCGCGGAGCATCGTGAGGAAGCGTTGGAGATGGGAATGGCGGACACTTTGATTGGGCGACTCGGCGGCAATCGAGAAATCGTCGTGCGTCCTTTGAGTTCGGTGCGCCGCTTTGGAAATTTGGAACAAGATGCCGTGCAAGCGGGACGCGCACTCGATGTCGAAGCGGTCTTGGACGGCAGTATTCAGCGTTGGGGCGACAGTATTCGCGTCAACGCGCGGCTGATTAAAGTCGCGGACGGAACCGCGCTCTGGACGGGAACTTTTACCGAAAAATACACGGGAGGGGGTATTTTTGTCGTGCAGGACGCGATTTCAAATCGAGTTGCTTCGGCTCTCGCGTTTCAATTGAGCAGCGAAGAACAAAAGCGTTTGACCAGACATTATACGGAGAATGTCGAGGCTTACGATCTTTATTTATTAGGACGTTATCACGCCGCCAGATTAACGCCGCCGGAAACGAACAAGGGTATTTCGTATTTTCAGCAGGCGATTGAGATAGACCCGAATTACGCGCTCGCCTACGCCGGACTCGCGCGAGCGTATCAAACGCTGCCGCCCGCCAGCGATTTTCCTCCGACCGAATTTTTCCCGAAAGCGAAAGCGGCGGCGCAAAAAGCGCTTGAAATTGACGACCGCTTAGCCGAAGCTCACGCCGTTCTTGGTTGGGTTATATTTTGGTATGACTGGGATTGGAACGCCGCCGAAAATCAAGACCGGCGCGCCATCGAACTCAACCCGAACAGCGCGGACGCTCACGAAGTTTACGCGCATCTGCTGTCAAACACGGGACGGCACGCCGAAGCGCTCGTCGAGATGAAACTTTCAAGAGAACTCGACCCGCTTAATTTACGAATCAACGCGCTCGAAGGGCAGTTTCTGCTGCACGCCGGACAAACCGACGCGGCGTTAGCCAGATTGCAGAAAACTTATGAGCTGTCGCCGAATTTTTGGCTCGCTCATAATATCGCTGCAAGCGCTTATACCGAAAAGGGAATGTATTCGGAAGCCATCGCCGAAGCGCGCCAGGCAAGGGAATTTTCAGGCGTCAGCAGCCACCCGCTCGCCTTTAGCGGTTACGCCTTGGCAAAATCAGGTAGAAATGCGGAAGCGCGAGCCGTGCTTGAGGAATTATCAAAATTATCAACCGGGCGTTACGTTCCACCATATCACATTGCGTTGATTCATAACGGCTTGGGTGAGGAAGATCAAGCGCTGACTTGGCTGGAGCGCGGATTCGAGCAGCGTGATGCAAAGATGGTTTTCCTGAAAGTCGAGCCGAAGTGGAACAACCTCCGCAACGAGCCGCGTTTTATTGATTTGATGCAAAGGATGAATTTTGAATAATTGAAATGTAGGTAAAAATGAAAATAGCTTTAATCGGTTACGGCGCGATGGGCAGACTCATTAGAACATTAGCCGAAAATAAAAATCATGTAATTTCTGTAATTATTGTCGAACGAAGCGCGAAACTGTCAGCCGGAGAATTAGCCGAACAGTTAAAAGACGTGAACACGACGATTGATTTTTCGGCTGCCGAAGCGGTAAAACGGAATGTCGAAGCGTGTCTCTTGGCAAATGTTCCGCTGGTCGAAGGCACGACCGGCTGGAGCGACGAAAGGGAAAATATAAAAAAATTAGTCGAAGAAAAAAACGGCGCGTTTGTCTTCGGAGCGAATTTTTCAATCGGCGTGAATTTGTTTTATAAAATCGCGGATTATGCTTCCGAGCTTTTCTCTAAATTTGAAGATTACGAAGCGTTCCTCGAAGAACAGCATCACTCGCGGAAAAAAGACGCGCCTTCGGGGACGGCTTTGAAGTTGAAAGAAATTGTTGCAAAAAATATCACGAAAGATTTTTCGGTTTCTTCAACGCGCGCCGGAAATATTCCCGGAACGCATCGCGTCGGTTTTGACGGCAGCGCCGACCAAATTTTGCTCGAACATTTTGCGCGTTCACGCGAAGGTTTTGCTTCGGGCGCGATTTTAGCGGCGGAATGGATTGTCGGACGAAAAGGTTTTTACGAATTTAGGGATGTGATGGACGAGATTTTGCGACAATAAATTTACCGCCAAACAAATGAATTGCCGCCGGTCTGATTAATAAACTCCGAAGGGTCTATCCAGCCGTGTTTCTCGTCGGCGTAACCGTTTCCGGTTTGATTCCAAAAAGGGCAGTCTGTCCAGCGAATTTCAAAATGTAGATGACATGGATAACGCCCGTTCGCGCCGCCGATTGTCCCGATTTGCTCGCGTCTTTTAACTTCGACTTCTGTTTTAGCAATTGTTTCCAGATGTCCGTAAAGACTTTGAATTTTTGTTCCGTCGGAGGCTGTGTGTTCAATTATAATGACGTTTCCCCAACCTGCGCCCGCGTCTCCTCCAAAAATTATTTGACCGTCAGCCGCAGCAAAAACCGGCTCGCCGCAGTCGGTGTTTCCGCCCGTGGTTTTGTTCCAATCTTCGCCGAGATGTCGGTTTTCGCCGAAGTCCTGTGCGTTATACCACGAATCCCACCAATCATTTTTTTCGCTGACAAAATCCTTTTCGCCGACCGGATAAGCAAAACTTTTTATCGAAAATTTGTTGAACAAATAAGCGGGAATTTCTTTGTCAGGGCTTTTCTCCCGAACACAAGCCGTATGAAAAATTAAAAGGCTGGAGAAAACCAAGGAAAAAGTTATTGCTCGCATAAGTATTTGCAACAGAGTCTTTGAGTCAGCACGATTATGAACATATACTTCTGAATTGGTCAACACAAAATTTTGAAGTGGAATTTGGAAATTATGACGATGCGAATTGATTGGATGCGCGGTTGCGGAACTGCGCTGGTTACGCCGTTTCATAAAGACGGCTCAATTGACGATGAATGTTTCAAAAAACTCGTCGAGCGACAAATAAAAGGTGGTGTGAAGATTTTAATTCCGTGCGGCACGACGGGCGAAAGCGTGACGATGGACGAAGCGGAACGCCTGCACGTTATCAAAATGACGGTTGAAGTTGCCAAAAATAGAAAAGCAAAAGTCATCGCCGGAACGGGCAGCAACAATACAGCCGCGACAATTGATTTTACCAGAAAGGCACGCGAACTCGGCGCGGACGGTGCGCTCGTCGTCGCGCCGTATTACAACAAACCGACACAGGAAGGCTTGGTCGCACATTTCTCGGAAATCGCCAATTCGGTCAAGAAATTTCCGATTATGCTTTACAACGTGCCGGGCAGAACTTGTTCCAATATCTCAAGCGACACGACTTTAAGGCTGGCGAATGAATTTGAAAACATCGTCGCCACCAAAGAAGCATCGGGAAATTTTTCGCAAATTATGGAAATCATTGCGAAACGTCCGAAAAATTTCCGCGTCCTTTCCGGCGACGATGCAGCGACTCTGCCTTTAATTGCGCTCGGCGCAGACGGACTTGTTTCGGTTTGCTCAAACGAAATTCCCGATGAAACGTCGAAAATGGTTGAAAAGGCTTTAAGTGGCGCGTGGACATCAGCGCGAAAAATTCATTACAAAATTCTCGCGCTGATGGAAGCGAATTTTATCGAAGCCAGCCCTGCGCCTTGTAAATTTGTGATGAAGGAAATGAATCTTCTGGAAGAAAACTTACGCTTGCCGCTCGTGCCTGTGACCGAGCCGACGCGAAAGAAGTTGCGTGAAATTTTGAAAGAATTGGAAAAATAAATTTATGAAAAAAGCACTTTCGGTTTTTCTGCTATTTTCTTTTTTTTGTTTGTCCGTCGCCGCGCAAACCAAACCGCGAGCCAGGGATTTGGGCATTCCGTTTGACGGCGCGACCGGACAATTTAACGCGATAACCGATGTGAAGGGCGTTGAAGTCGGCTACGCAACTTTGATTTCCGGCGACGGCAAAAAGGCGATTCGCACAGGCGTAACGGCGATTTTGCCGCAGGGCAAAGATTTCAAAGGTCGGCTTTTCGCGGCGTGGCACACATTGAACGGCAACGGCGAGATGACCGGCACGGCTTGGGTTGAAGAATCCGGCGGACTCGGCTCGCCCGTGATGATTACCAACACACACAGCGTCGGTGTCGTCCGCGACGCTGTGATTGAATGGGGCGTGAGAAAAAGCAGCGGAGGCAATTATTCAGGCGATTTGAGTTTGCCGGTCGTCGCTGAAACTTATGACGGATTTTTAAACGACATCAACGGTTTTCACGTTAATAAAAATCACGTCTTTCAGTCTCTGGATTCGGCGAAAACGGGAGCGATTGCCGAAGGCAATGTCGGCGGCGGCACGGGAATGGTCGCGCATCGTTTTAAAGGCGGCACCGGCACTTCTTCGCGTATTTTGGAAGCGAAATTCGGTGGCTATACGGTCGGCGTTCTCGTGCAGGCGAATTACGGAACGCGCCAATTATTCTCGGTCGCGGGCGTTCCGGTCGGAAAAGAAATCACGGATTTGCTGCCGACGCAGGGAAAAGAAACCGCCAGTTTATCTCCGCTTGAGAGAAAAAACGGCGATGAAGGACAAGGCTCAATTATCGTCGTCGTAGCGACGGACGCGCCGCTTCTTCCGCATCAGTTAAAACGGCTTGTTCGAAGAGTTTCGCTCGGAATCGGCAACGTCGGCGGTCGCGGCGAAAATTCTTCGGGCGATATTTTTATTGCATTTTCAACCGCCAACACGACCGAAGCGAGTAAAGACGAAGGTTTATCACAGCTAACGATGCTGCCGAACGAACGAATCAATCCGCTGTTTTGGGCGACGGCGCAGGCAACGGAAGAAGCGATTATCAATGCGCTGGTTGCGGCGGAAACGATGAAAGGCTTGAGCGGCAATACAGTCTACGCGCTGCCGCACGATAGATTAAAGGAAGTTTTGCGGAAGCATAATCGTTTGAAATAATCAATTGTTTTTGATTGTTTTTATTATGCCGATGCAAAAGAAATTGCTCGAGATTTTGGTGGGGTTAAAGTATGAGTTTGAAATGAAAAAATTATTTTTATTCACTATCGTTGTTTGTTCAGCATTTTTTCTTTCGGCTTGTCAGATTTACAAAAACTTTGTCGTGAGGAATGCTTCCGACAGTGAGATAACATTGGAATATACATTGAGAGAGGCGTTTCTTAGGCAGGGAGATATTGTTAAGCCTAAAGTTGAATCAACTGAAATTTTTTTCTGGTTTCCTCAAAGAAAGTGGATACCAATGTCTGATGCGCGTTACAATTTTGATAACGGCGGAAGAAAATTCACGTTAAAGATAAATCCGAAAGAAGCAGTAATAATTGAAAGTAAAGATTCTTATTACATTGATAGAGATGGTGAAAAAGCTATTGACTTAATAGATTTAAGAATTAAAAGACAACGGAAAAGAAATTTATTTTGAGAATAGCAAACGACTTCTTGAAGAGTTTAAAAAGAATGATTTTGAAATCACTTATAAATAAAAATGACTTTACAAGAAAAAATTGAATATCTATTTACAAAATCAGAATTCGACGCAGACGACCGTGAAGTTTTCGGCGATTTCAAAACGGAATTACGGATGGGCAGAATTCGCGCGGCGGAGCGAGGAGAAAACGGCGATTGGCAAACAAACGCTTGGGTGAAACAGGGAATTCTTGCCGGTTTTAAGATGGGCGAAGTGGTTACGATGTCGTTTAGCGGCGAAAGTTTTCAGTTTTTTGACAAGAATACTTTTCCGCTTCGCCCGATGAATTTGGATGACAAAATTCGCATCGTGCCGGGCGGAACGACCATCCGCGACGGCTCTTTTGTTGCCGAAAACGTCGTTTTGATGCCGCCGAGTTATGTTAATGTCGGCGCATATGTTGACGAAGGCACGATGATTGATTCACACGCGCTCGTCGGTTCTTGCGCTCAAGTCGGAAAGCGCGTTCACATTTCGGCGGCGGCGCAAATCGGCGGCGTGTTAGAACCGATAAACGCCAATCCCGTCGTTATCGAAGACGATTGTTTAATCGGCGGCAACACGGGCGTTTATGAAGGCGTGATTGTGCGCGAAAAAGTTGTGTTGGCTTCGGGTGTGATTTTGACGCGCTCGACCCCGGTTTTCGATTTAGTTAAAGGCGAGATTTACAAATCAGACGGCGAAAAGCCTTTGGTGATTCCGGCGGGCGCGGTTGTCGTGCAAGGCTCGCGTCAGATTACAAGCGGTTTCGGCAAGGAAAACGGCTTATCAATCTACGCGCCGATTATCGTCAAATACCGCGACGAGCGAACCGATGCTTCGACTAAACTCGAAGATTATTTACGGTAATAAATATGTCATCACCGATTGAAGTAATCTTGAACGCCGGTTCGGGCGCGGACGAAGATAAAAACGAAACCAAAAAACGATTGGTGGAAGCGTTTCGTGCGAACAATCTCGACGCGCATTTTTCGCTTGCCGAGAGCGGTGAAGAACTTCTTGAAATAGCAGAAGAAGCGGCGGAAAGCGATTATCAAACAATTGTCGCGGCTGGCGGCGACGGCACTATCAGCGCAGTTGCGGCGGCAATTTCGGAATCCGGTAAAACGCTCGGCGTGTTGCCTCTGGGAACGCTCAATCATTTTTCAAAAGATTTAAATATCTCGGCTGAACCCGAAGCAGCCGTGCGCGTTATTGCGGAAAATCACATCAAAGAAATTGACGCGGGCGAAGTGAACGGGCAGATTTTCATCAATAATTCGAGCATTGGTTTGTATCCGCAAATCGTCCGGCGGCGCGAGATGCAACAGCACAGACTAGGACGCGGAAAATGGTCGGCGGCGTTTTGGGCGGCAATTGCGGTTTTGCGTCGTTATCCATTCTTAGTAATCAAATTAACAATTGACGGTAAGGAATTCACACGCAAAACGCCTTTCGTTTTTGTAGGCAACAACGAATATGAAATGGACAGCTTCAATATCGGCGGGCGTAAATGTTTGGACGCGGGCAGCTTGAGCGTTTACGTTTTACACCGGACAGGCAGAATGGGACTTGTGCGGCTCGCGCTACGGTCGCTTTTTGGAATACTGCGTCAGGCAAAAGATTTTGAAACATTCTGCACCGATGAAATCATTATCGAAACGCGCCACAAAAAATTGCTCGTTGCTTTTGACGGCGAAGTAAGAACAATGGAGACGCCGCTTCACTATCGCATTCGTCCAAACGCTTTGCGCGTGATTGTGCCGAAGAAAATGAATAGTGAATAAATAAAAGTGAAAAACGAAAACTTTTCACCATTCACTTTTATTTATTCACTGTTAAAAACTATGCGAACACTCGTTCATTTATCCGACGTTCATTTCGGGCGCGTAGATTACGCGATAGTTGACGGACTCATCAAAATAATCAATCAAATCGCGCCGCATTTAGTTGTGCTTTCGGGAGATTTAACGCAGCGTGCGCGTTCCGCTCAATTTATCGAAGCACGTGCATTTTTAGACAAACTGCCGGAACCGCAAATCGTCATTCCCGGCAATCACGATATTCCGATGCACAATGTTTTTGCGCGTTTCGCCACGCCGCTCGAAAAATACAAAAAATATATTACAGACGATTTACAGCCATTTTATGCGGACGAAGAAGTCGCCGTCGTCGGAATAAACACGGCGCGTTCGCTGACCGTTAAAGACGGGCGCATCAACGCAGCGCAGATTGCCGGAGTCCGTGAGAAAATGTGTTCTTTACCGGACGACATCATAAAAATTATCGTTTCGCATCATCCGTTCGATTTGCCCGAAGGTTTTGACGAAAAAGATATTGTCGGACGCGCGGTGTTGGCGATGAAAACGCTTGCCGAATGCGGCGCGGATGTTTTTCTTGCCGGACATCTGCACGTCAGTCATATTGGGAATACGGCGCATCGCTATAAAATTGACGGGCATTCCGCGCTGGTCATTCAAGCGGGAACGGCGACTTCGACACGCGGGCGCGGCGAAGCAAATTCGTTTAACGTCGTTCGCATCGAAAAGGCGCGTTTGATTGTCGAACGTCTTGAATGGCAAACTGAACAAATGCAGTTTGCGCTTGCCAAAAGCGAAAAATTTGACCAAACCGCAAATGGTTGGGCGCGTAGCGGCAATTAGTTTGCTTTATTATTTGTATGATAAGTTTTTATCTATGAAAGCAATTCGACAAAATGATGAATTTCGTCTGCCGCCTCGTCTGCAAGGCGTTCAGCCAACTTTAATCCGCCGAATTTTTGAACGTGCTTTGCCAGACAGTATCAATTTCGGTTTGGGCGAGCCGGATTTGCCGACACCGCAATTTCTGCGCGAAGAAGCAGCGCGGGTCGCCGTCGAAGAACAAAACGGATACACGACTCACGCGGGACTTTTACCGCTTCGGGAAAAAATCGCCGCGCAGTATCCGCATTTGAATTTGCAGCCTAATCAAGTTTGCGTAACGGTCGGCTCGCAGGAAGCGATGACCGCCGCGTTTTTGGCGATTGTAGGCGCAGGCGACGAAGTTTTGATTCCGAATCCGTCGTTTCCCGCGTATGAAAACTGCGTCAAAATTTCCGAAGGCGTTCCGGTTTTTTATCGTCTTCCGGCGGAAAGGGATTTCGCGTTTGACATCGGAGAATTCAAATCGAAAATCACCGCGAAAACAAAAGCGGCGGTTGTGATTTCTCCGTCGAATCCGACAGGGAAAATTTTCACCGAAAACGATTTACGACAGATTGCCGAAGTTTTAAAGGACACAGGAATTTATTTGATTTCCGACGAGATTTACCGCGATTTATATTTTACAAATGAAAAACCGCGCTCGGCATCGGAGTTTTACGATAAAACTTTGATTCTTGACGGTTTGTCGAAATCCCTAAGTATGACAGGCTGGCGCGTCGGCTGGCTGGCGAGTTCGCAAACGGAAGTCGTCAAGGCTGTGCTGACAATTCACGGATTCTTGACCGTCTGCACTTCGACAATTTCGCAAAAAGCCGCGCTGCTCGGCTGGACTGCTGAAGCCAAACGCGCCAAAGCCGAAGCCAGAGAAATTTACAAAACACGCGGCGAGTTTTTGATTGATATTTTGGAAAAAGAATTAGGTTTACGCGGAACGCACCCCGAAGGCGCGTTTTACACGATGCTCGACGTGCGCAAAATTGGTGATGATTTGGAAATCGCGGAAAGACTTCTGCAAAATCGTGTAATTACCGTTCCCGGCGTTGCATTCGGCGACGAAGCAAAAGGTTTTCTGCGCATTTCGTTCTGCAATTCTGAAGAACGAATGGCGGAAGGCGTGCGGCGAATGAAAGAAGTTTTATAAAAATTTAGAAAATGATTTACAGGTTATTTGCCGAAAAGAGTTTATTGTCAAAGAATTGCTCAAATTATGAATTCACCTCTGGTTGCCATCATCGGTCGCCCAAATGTCGGGAAATCTACGCTTTTTAATCGCCTGACAGGTTCGCGCAAATCAATCGTCGGCGACGAGCCGGGAATTACGCGCGACCGGATTTACGGCGAAGTCGAATGGAAGGCAAAAACTTTTCGTCTCATTGACACGGGCGGAATCGTGCCGGACGACGAAGCTATTATTCCCGCCAACATTTTCAAACAAGCGTCAAATGCAATTACCGAGTCACAGGCGATAATTTGGGTTGTAGATTCGCGCGCCGGAATTACGCCGCTTGACGAAGAAATTTCAATATTTTTGCGAAACATCGGAAAGCCGGTTTTTATCGCGGCAAACAAAGCCGAGTCAAGAAAAGTCGAAGAGGAAGCGGGCGAATTTTACAAATACGGGTTTGAACTCACGCCGGTTTCCGCCGAACACGGCAATGGCGTCGGCGACCTTCTCGACGAGATTTATGAAGTTTTAGAATTTTCTGAAGAAGTAGAAGAAGCGAAGCAGGAAGAAATAAAGCTGGCAATCATCGGTCGTCCGAATGTCGGGAAATCTTCGCTTTTAAATAAAATTTTAGGCGAGGAAAGAGTTATCGTCTCGCCGATTGCGGGAACGACGCGCGACGCTATTGACACGGAACTGACGGTTGACGGGCAGAAATTTATTTTGATCGACACGGCGGGAATCCGGCGCAAAGGCAAAACAACTGAAATGGCGGAAAAGATGTCCGTAATTATGGCGCGGAAATCTCTGGAACGCGCGGACGTGGCGATTTTGTTGATCGATGCCATTGAAGGTTTTGCGAATCTGGACGCAAACATTGCCGGTTACGCCGTTGATTCGGGTTGTTCGGTGATAATTGCGATAAATAAATGGGACGCGGTTGAAGAAAAGGGAACGAACACGGCAATCGAGCTTGAACACGAATTGCGATACAAAATGAAGTTTCTTGATTGGTCGCCCTTTATAACGATTTCCGCTTTGACCGGACAGCGCGTCAATCGGATTATGGAGATTGTCAAAAAAGCTAATGATGCCAGAAACCTACGTGTTCCGACATCGAAACTCAACGAATTTTTTGAAAAAAATGTAATGCAGCCGAGAGTCGGCGGCGGTTCCGCGCCCGGTTCGGGAAGCAATGTGCGCCTTCACGTTCAATACATCACGCAAGCCGGACTGCGCCCGCCGATGTTTGTCATTTTCACGTCGGGCGGCGGCAAAGGCGGGCTTCATTTTTCCTATTTGAGGTATATCGAAAATCGTTTGCGCGAAGAATTTGATTTTTTTGCCACGCCGATTCGTTTGAAAGAGAAACACAAAACACGCAAAAAGAAAGATTAGTTGAATGTTTGGAGAACAAAACAAATTTAAGGAATTATTTGACAAATTTGGTTGGGAATTGATTGACTATTAGTCTCCGAGTGTTTGGTGGATTGTTTTCGGCGTGCCGGAAGATTTAGCGAAATCCTTTTCAGTTTTATTGCCGATTGGCGAAATTTTTATCGCTATCCTTTTGCTTTTTGTGCAAACTTCGTGTTTCGGCGCGATTGGCAGATTTTTGCTGCTTTTGATTTTTATCGGCGGAATGATTTTTCAAATGACAAAAGGCAACGCGCCGGGTTGTCATTGTTTCAGGCAAATTCACTCTGAGCCGGTGAGTGCGAAAAGTTTGATTCGCAAGGCGGCAATCGGCGCGCCGCAGATTTGGGCGTTGTTAGGAAAGCGTAAATAGCCGCAAAAAGGCGCAAGAACACAAAAGTAAAATCGATAATACCGGCTTTTCCTTGATTTAATTATTTTGCGTCTTTTGTTCTTTTTCGCGGCTGTTCTGTTTTGTGATTCAAATTCTCAATGGAAAAAGCAATTGAATGGAAAGTAACGGCGCAAGACGGCGAAGCCAGAACGGGAATTCTGCGGACGAGGCGTTCGGAAATCGAAACGCCTGTTTTTATGCCGGTCGGAACGCAAGGCACAGTTAAAGGCGTGCGTTTTGAATGGCTGGAGGCGGAACTCGACGCGCGAATAATTTTGGGAAACACTTATCATTTGTGGCTGCGCCCCGGCGCGGAAGTTATTCGTGAACTCGGCGGACTTCATAAATTTTCGACCTGGAATCGCTCGCTTTTGACCGATTCGGGGGGGTTTCAAGTTTTTTCGCTGGCTGATTTAAGAAAGTTAACCGAAGAAGGCGTTGAGTTTCGCTCTCACGTTAACGGCGATAAAATGTTTTTGTCGCCGGAAGTGTCGATGGAAATTCAAGCCGCTTTGGGGTCGGAAATCGTGATGGTTTTCGACGAATGTGCGCCGGGTGCCGCGCCGATTGACGTAACGAGAAGAAGTTTGGAAATGACGGCGCGTTGGGCAGAGCGGTCGAAAAATCGTTTTGATGAATTGCAGAATACGGGAATGGACACGGGTTTTCTTGAAGCAGAAAATTTGAGCGGAAAACAGGCGTTGTTCGGAATAATTCAAGGCGCAGGACATTTGGATTTAAGACGTGAGAGTTTAAATAAAACTGTTGAAATTGGTTTTGACGGCTATGCTATCGGCGGTTTGAGCGTCGGCGAAGAAAAATCTGTGATGTATGAAGTATTGGAATTTCTCGCGCCGCAAATGCCGTCTGACGCGCCGAGATATTTGATGGGCGTGGGAACGCCGGAAGATTTGGTCGAAGCGGTTTCGCGCGGGGTTGATATGTTCGATTGCGTGCTGCCGACGCGCAACGGGCGCACGGGCAGCGCATTTACATCTGGCGGAAATTTGAATATCCGCAACGCAAAATTTGCGAAGGATTCAGAACCTCTGGATTTGGAATGCGCGTGTTCGGTTTGTCGGAGATACTCTAAGGCGTATATCCGGCATCTTTATCAAGCAAAGGAAATGCTGGCAGCAGTTTTAATTTCGCATCACAATCTGGCATTTTTTCTCGACACGATGAGAAAGGTCAGGCAAGCAATCAAACTCGGCGATTTCAAAAAGTTTCGTAATGAATTTTTGGATAAAATTAAGGTAAACAATGAAATTCAGCCACCGAGCGCACGGAGGAAGACAACGTAAAATGCAAAGTGGAAAATGGAAAATTTTATTCGACTTACTTCCGTTTTCCATTTTCCGGTTTACATTTCTCTGTTTGACGATTTCATATTTTGGCGTTCATAACTTATAATTGCCTTTTTCTTTTCTGCAATAAAACTAATGAATACAATCCTGTTATTTTTTCAAGGTGAAGGCGGCGGTAGTATCTTGAGTATGCTTCCGATGTTTTTGATAATTTTCGGCATTTTTTATTTTTTGGTCATTATGCCGCAGCGCCGACAGCAAAAGGAAACGCAGGAAATGATTGCCGATTTGAAAATCAATGACGAAGTTGTAACCAACGGCGGTGTCATCGGCAAAATCAAAGAAGTCAGAGAAACGAGT
>DATLXD010000373.1:0-2719 GCA_035575965.1 Pyrinomonadaceae bacterium
AATTAATATGAATTTTCAAACATCAACAACTTATTCTTTTACACAGCTCGCCAACAATTTTCGATACAATTTTGATTTGAAAATGAATCAGATAAATCTGCATGGCGGACAGGTTTTTATTCTTATTTCACTCTGGAAAAATGACCGGCAAAGCCAGATTGATTTGGCGACACATCTTAAACTATCTGCGCCGACTATAAATAAAATGGTCAAAAGTTTAATCGAAGGTGGCTTTGTCGATTGTAATAAATGCGTGAATGACGGTAGGTTGATGCGGGTTCATTTAACTCAAAAAGGGATTGAGCATCAAAAACTTGTCGAAGAAAAGTTCGTTGAGTTTGAAACGGAGTTCTTTTCCAATTTAACTGAAACCGAGAAGCTGATTCTTATCCAAATTTTTGGGAAGATAAAGGATAATTTTATAAAAAAAACAACAATTAAAATTACTTAAGTATTTTATAAATTTATGAATTTCACCGTGTCCGCAAAAAAGGTATCGAAATTTTTCGGTAAATTTCGGGCGGTTGATGATATAACCTTCGACATAAGACAGGGTGAAACCTTTGCTATATTAGGCGAAAACGGCGCAGGTAAATCTACTACAATGCGAATGATTGCTTGTCGTTCTCCTCTGAACTCGGGAAATTTGCTGGTTGAAGGTTTAAATGTAAAGGATGAAGGTCGAAAAATTCGCTCGCTGATTGGTGTCGTTTCACAGGAAAACAATCTCGACCCGGATTTGAATGTTCGAGAAAATCTCGTTGTTTATTCGAGATATTTTCGTATTCCAAAAGAAACGGCACAGAAAAGATGTGATGAATTGCTCGATTTTATTAGACTAACCGATAAAGCAGAAGCAAAAGTCGAGCATCTTTCCGGCGGTATGAAGAGACGTTTGACAATTGCCCGCGCTCTTCTTCACCGACCGAAAATTTTATTGCTGGATGAACCGACTACCGGACTCGACCCGAACGTGCGACAGGAAATTTGGGAAAAGCTGGAAGAGCTTCGCCGCACTGAAAATTTAACAATCGTGCTTTCGACGCATTATATGGATGAAGCCGAGAAACTTGCACACCATTTGATAATGATGTCGCACGGAAAAATAGTTGTCGAGGGCAAGCCGCGTCAAATCATTGAAGAAAAAGTTAAAACGTTTGCTTTGGAAATTCGTGAAGCAGGTTTACTCGAATTACAAAAAGTCGATAAACATATACTGGCGCAAAAGCGTGGATTATCGCATCTTTATTTCGCGGAAATGTCTGAGGACTTAACACCTCTAATGAATTACTACGGCGTTCGTCAGATGCTTTTGCGTCCTTCAAATTTAGAAGATGTATTTTTGCAACTTGTCGAAACTTAATTACCGACCGAATTTTATTTAAATTCGTATTCTTAAAAGAGTCTATTACCCTTTTTCGATAAATTTGACGCCGATGCAAAATTCAAGGGAAATCGTAACAATAAATTCAAGAAAGTTTGACGGCACAATTCATAAAACTTGGTCGGCAAATTTAATTGAAAGAAAAGACAAATTACTAACTCTTGTCGGGGAATTTGAAGAAGAGATAAAACATTCACATCTAGGGGTTATCAGACGCGGAACTGTAAGTTATGAATTTTATTGGCTTGACGGCTGGTTTAATGTTTTTCGATTTCACGAACCAGACGGCAGCTTGCGAAATTTCTATTGTAATATAAACATGCCTCCGAAATTTGAAGACAATGTTTTGGATTACGTTGATCTGGACATTGATGTGTTGGTGTGGAAGAATTTTTCGATTGAAATTTTGGATGCGGACGAATTTGCGGAAAACAGTAAAAAATATGATTATTCGGTGGAAATTAAAAACAAGACAAATGAGAGTCTCAAAAAAATCCTCGAACTTGTCGAAAACCGCGACTTCCCTTTTGATACAAAAATTTAGTTTTGAGTTTAGCTTTATCCAAAATTGATTTTACCGATTCGGCGGCTGTTTGGCGAAGAAACTCGCGCGTCTATCTGCGACTTTGGAAAACAGAACTAATCGCGCCGGTCATCGAACCGATTTTTACATTTTTCGCATTCGGCTTCGGTGTTGGCGCGCTTGTTACTTCAAATGTGAGCGGCGGTAGTTACCTGTCATTTGTCGGCGCAGGCGTTTTAGCTTTTACCGTTTTGATGCGAACGATTTTTGAGATGACTTACGGCGCGTATTTCCGAATGGTTTATCAATCAACCTACGACGCAATTCTCGCAACGCCTGTCAACGCGGAATCACTCGCCTTTGGAGAAATCCTCTGGGCAGTTACGAAAGGCGTTATTGATTGCTTTTTTATCATTCCGCTGGTTGTTATATTCGGTTCGGCGACTTCCTACCTCGCTCCTCTGGCTGTTTTCCCTTTGACGCTCGGCTGCATTTATCTCGGCGGTTTGTCTTTGGGTTTGACGGCGCGTATTTTTGAAATTGACCATTTTAACGTCTTTTTCGCGTTTTTCTTCTCGACGATTTTTTTATGCGGCGCGTGGTTTCCGATTGAACTTCTTCCAAAATGGCTGCAAATCTTTGCATATATTTTGCCGACTACTTCCGTTATCGATTTAACCCGCGCTTGTTTGAACGGAAATTTTGAATTTCGACACGCTTACGAAACGATTTACCTGGTCATTGTTTCTTTCCTACTCCTCGAATGGGCGTTGCGAAGTATCAGAAAGCGGATGGTCGTTTGATAAAAATTT
>DATLXD010000374.1:0-3723 GCA_035575965.1 Pyrinomonadaceae bacterium
AATTCCGATTAAATGATAATGCATAAGATATATTTCTTTACTCAAATGAATGATTGTAAATAAATAATGCTTTTTTATGAAGTCATTGAGAAGAATATTATATGTTAAAATTATTTCCAAAATTTTCGCTAAAGATTTTAGCGACAAGGAATCAAAAGGCAATGTCAGAAAACAATCTGCCGCCGACGGTGAAAAGCGGAATTCTCGGCGGACATTTTATGCAGTTTCGGCGCGACCCGACCGGATTTTTGCAGAAACTCGCCAAGCTCGGCGATGTAACCTCTTTTAAGATGGGCGGTCAACTCGCATTTTTCCTTAATCATCCCGATTTCGCCCGCGATTTGTTGATAACGAACAATGCAAAATTCATCAAGGGACGTGCTTTGCAACGCGCCAAAAGATTGCTCGGCGAAGGCTTGTTAACAAGTGAAGGCGAAACTCACTTAAGCCAACGCCGGATGATTCAGCCTGCGTTTCACCGCGAAAAAATCAAATCTTACGCCGAATCGATGACTGAATACGCCGCGAAAATGCGCGACGAATGGAAGGATGGCGAAGTGCGCGACATCGACAAGGAAATGATGCATCTGACATTGCAGATTGTCGGCAAAACTCTCTTTAGCGCAAATGTCGAAGACGACGCGGATGAAATCGGCGCGGCATTGACGACAATAATTGAAATGTTTAACTATTTGCTTTTGCCGTTTTCAGAACTGCTCGAAAAACTCCCGATTCCGCAGGTTAAGCGATTTAATCGGGCGAAGGAAACTCTGGATTCGATAATTTACGGCATTATAAACGAACGCCGAAAATCCGGTGAAGACACGGGTGATTTGCTTTCGATGCTGCTTCAGGCGCAGGACGAAGAAAGCGGCGGGCGAATGACCGACGAGCAAATACGCGACGAATGTCTGACGCTTTTTCTCGCCGGACACGAAACGACTGCTAACGCTTTGACCTGGACTTTTTATCTGCTCTCACAAAATCCTGAAAAAGAAGCGAAACTGCACGAAGAACTCAAACAAGTTTTGCAGAATGAAAGAATTCCGACCGTAGAAGATTTGCCGAATCTAATATATACGGAAAGCATTTTTGCCGAATCTCTTCGACTTTTTCCGCCCGCGTGGGCTTTGGGACGACTGGCAATCGAACAACACGAGTTCGACGGCTATAAAATTCCGAAAGGCTCGTTGGTTTTGCTAAGTCAATTTGTTATGCAGCGCGACAAAAGATTTTGGGAAAACGCGGAAACTTTTCTGCCGGAACGCTGGGAAAAACAAAGCGTTAGGGAAGCGGTAAAAAAATACGTCTATTTTCCGTTCAGCAGCGGCGTGCGCGGCTGCATCGGCGAAGGCTTCGCATGGACGGAAGGAATTTTACTCATCGCAACTGTGGCAAGAAAATGGAAATTAAAGTTGATGCCCGAACAAAGAATTGCGATGAATCCTTTGATGACGCTCAGACCGAAATTTGGAATGAAAATGAAGATTGAAAAGATATAAAACAGCATTAAATAATAAAATTGTAAATTTTCCGAAAAAATCTTGTTTCATACTTGAAACAAACTGCAACTTATGTTAAATTTGTTTCATCAATGCAACAAAATGCCTTTGACGGTAGGTATTTAGCAAATGAAAAATAAGGAAAAACATTAAGAAAACATTTAGCAAGGAGAAAGCAAAAATGAAAAACACAAACAAACCGAAAGTTAATCCGTTGAGCCGTATGCCGCGCCAGCAACGTCTGATTATGGCAATTCGCGGCGGCGCGGGTGTCGGCAAAAGTCATTTTGTCAGTTCGATGTCGGAAGCGGGCTTGGGGAAACTCTGCATTTTCGACACGGAACGAAAGGCGCGACTGCTTCGCGGAGTCGGTCAAACTTTTGACGCTTTGGAAATTGAGCAAACCGACGAATTGCCGGAATTTATTGATTGGGCAATCAACGGCGAAGGTCGGGAACAAAATTACGGCTGTTTCGCATTAGACAGTTGGGCGGCATATTTCGGCGCGAAACATTCGGAGATGATTGAAGCCGTCAGAGAAAAAACCGGCGACCCGCTCGCACAGCCGAGTGCGGAAGAACTCGCCGCCGACCAAATGATTTTGCAAAGCGTATTGCGAAAACTCTGTATCGAAAGCGGAAAATGCGTCGTGATAGCCGACCAAATTCCCGCCAAGGGCAAGGAAGCAAAGGAAGACAACGAAATCGGACGTGTTTTGCCGATGACAGCTTCCGGACTTGAGTATTTTGTAGATGTGATGGTTGAAGTCAGTATGCAGGAACGCGACGGTGAAATCACCAGAGTTTTCCAAGTTGTCAAAAGCAATTCACCGGCGTTTGAAGTCGGTTTTGAAATGACTGGAAACATTGGTTTCAAAGATTTTCTTGAACATATGAAAGGCGAGCAAGCGTTGGAATTGGCTTTTGACAAACCCGCAAAATCGGACGTGCCGGAATTTATCGAAGACAAAACTCCGATTTCGATTGCGCCGCCGAAAATGACCGTCGAAGATTTGGTTAAAAAGGCGGAAGCGAATGGTTTTAAACGCGCCGACATCGTAACGGGCGCAAAAGTTTATCACAACCAACCGAACATTCATCATTTGACCGACGAGCAGATTGAGGATTTAGACCGCCGGATGACCGCTCGCGTCGAAAAAACGAAAAATGAATCCGATGCCGCAACCGCAGCGAATGAAAAGGTAAGCAATATCAAACGGGCAAAAGTTGCGTAGAAGGTCTAGCTTAGGCAAAAGACGAACGAACAAGGGGTTAGGTTACAAACAAGGGAAGGCAAACAAAAAGGACAAGGAGAATCGGGAAATTTCTCTTTGTCCTTTTTTGTTTTAAATTTTAAGTTGAAAATATTTATTAAATTAAGTGCCGATTCGTCAGAGCTTTCTCCATCGTGACTTCATCGACAAATTCCAAATCGCTTCCGACCGGCATTCCCATTCCGATTCGCGTAACCCGCAAATCCAAGCCTAATAAATTTATCAGCCGCGCAATGTAATGCGCCGTCGCTTCGCCTTCGGTCGTCGGGTTTGTCGCCACGATAACTTCTTTGACTTCAACGCCTTCAGCATCTTCCGGACGCAATCGCGGAATCAGATTCGCCAGCATCAATTCATCGGGACTGATACCGCGAATCGGCGACAGCGAGCCGTGCAGAATATGGTATAAACCTTTGTAACTGCGCGTCTTTTCAACCGCGACGAGATTATACGGTTCTTCGACGACGCAAATAATCGAGCGGTCGCGCGACGGCGACGAGCAAAACATACACGGATTAACGTCCGTCAGATTATTGCAAATCGAACAGAAAACGATTTTTTGTTTAACCTCCTGCAAAGCCTCGACAAAGCGTTCGATTTCCGCTTCGGGACGGCGCAGGATGTAAAACGCCAGACGCTGCGCCGATTTGTGTCCGACACCGGGCAGACGTTTGAATTCGTCAATCAGTTTGGCGACGGGTTCTGAGTATTCTAACATTTTGGATTTTGGATCCTGGATTTTAGATTACTTTGAATTTTTGCAGCTTGAAATCTTCAGATTAAACGAAACTGTTCGTTGAAAATTTCAATCCAAAATCCAAAATCTAAAATCCAAAATTACATAAGTCCCGGCGGCAGCATTCCGCCGAGTTTTCCTTTGAGCGATTCTTCGACTTTGCGGCGCGCTTCGTTTATCGCGGCAAGCGTCAAATCCTGTATCATTTCCAC
>DATLXD010000375.1:0-2570 GCA_035575965.1 Pyrinomonadaceae bacterium
AAATCGCTCGAATAAATCGCTTCAATTTTTTCTTTGGAGAGAGTTTTCGCGGTAATTTCAGCCTGTTTTTGTCCCAAATCTGAAAGCGGTGTCGGCGAATGCCCGCCGAACCGTCCCGCGGCATTTCCGGCGGATTGTCCGTGTCGCACCAAAAAAAGTTTCGTAACAGGCATCTCTTTAAGTCTGTAGAGTCTGGAGAGTTTAGAGAGTCTAAATCCGAGTTGACTCAGAACTCTCTAGACTCTTTATGCTGCAACAGTGTCGGCTTTCAATTTCTCGGTTTGATAATACGTCGTTAAGGCTTCGATAAATTCGTCGAGCGCACCTTCCATTACCAAATCGAGTTGGTGAACGGTCAAACCGATGCGATGGTCGGAAACGCGGTTTTCCTTGAAATTATACGTGCGGATTTTCTCTGAACGGTCGCCGCTTCCGACCATTGATTTGCGTTCGGAGGCTTGCGCGTCATGAACTTTTTGTTCTTCAATTTCCTGCAGACGCGCACGCAGAACACGCATTGCCTTTTCGCGGTTTTTGATTTGGGATTTTTCGTCCTGCATCGAAACGACGACACCGGTCGGTAAATGCGTCAAGCGCACTGCCGAATAAGTCGTATTTACCGATTGACCGCCGGGACCGGACGAGCAAAACGTATCAATTCGTAGATCGTTTTGATTGATTTGCACGTCAACTTCTTCGGCTTCGGGAAGAACGGCAACCGTGATTGCCGAAGTATGAATACGCCCGCTGGTTTCCGTCTGCGGAACGCGCTGAACGCGGTGAACACCCGATTCATAACGCAATTTTGAATAAACTTTGTCGCCTTCAATCATCGCAAAAGCGTCCTTGATGCCACCGACGCCGGTATCGGACATCTCCAACACTTCCATTTTCCAGCCTTGTCGCTCGGCATAACGCGCATACATCCGCAAAATTTCACCCGCGAAAAGCGTCGCTTCGTCGCCGCCCGTTCCCGCGCGAATTTCCAAAATCACATTTTTTTCGTCGTTCGGGTCTTTCGGAATTAAAAGAAATTTCAACTCTTCGTCGGCTTTTACTAGATTTTCTTCGATTTCTGCAATTTCAAGCTCGGCAAGTTCGCGCATTTCGGCGTCGTCCGAAGCGTCCAAAATTTCCTTTACGCCCGCCAAATCTTCGTGCATCTTTTTGACTTCGCGGTATTTGGCAACGACTTCGCCCAAACTCCGATGCTGTTTCATCATCTTCGTGTAAGCCGAAATGTCCGACATCACGTCGGGCGAAGAAAGCTGTTCGTTCAGCTCTTCGTAATTTTGTTCGATTTGTGCAAGTTTTTCCAGCATAAAAGTTTAATCGTTCGGTAAGTTAGCAAAAATATCCGTTAAATTACATTTGAAGTTTGGTAAAACGTCATCGCCGTTTAGTTCTTCATTTTCGCGCAAAATCTTGAAATCCGATAACGTGCGATAAGTCGTGACGGTTTTATTTTCAGGGCGAATAATCCAAACCATTTTTACGCCCGCCGATAAATAATCTTCGAGTTTGCCCTGCACGTCGTTATAAGTTTCGCTCGGCGAAATTACTTCGACGGCTAAATCAGGCGTGCCGTCGTAAAATTTGTTGACATTTTTTATTTCAGCAAGTTTTTCGTTGCTCAAAAACGAAACATCGGGAACGCGCACCGTTTTCTCATCGACAAATAATCTAAAACCTGTTTCGGCTGTCAGAACTTCGCCGAGTTTGTTTTGTAAAAGAAAAACCCATAAAAGTCCGGCAATTCTTCCCGCGATAATTCCGTGTAAAATACTAGTCGGCATAGTTTCCTTCAATTTCCCTCGGACTAATTCACCGCGAAAACCTTCAAAGGCTATTTCGTAGAAATCTTCGACGGTTATCGGTTTTTCGATGGTTGCGTCTAAAACTGCGCTCATAAATGCCTCACAAATATCCTGGTTTTTAACTTCACGAAACTAAACGACGACTTCCAACTCTCTGTGATTTGCCGGAACTTCTTCCGTGTCAATCGGTTCGAGTTTTAAGGATTCCTTCAACGCTTCGATAGCAACTTCAAGCTGCGAATCATCGGGTTCTTGCGTTGTGATGTTTTGCAGCCAGAGTCCGGGAATAGTCATTATTTTGAAAACCGCGCTCGATTCCTTTTTCGCCGCATAGCGAATGATTTCATACGAAAGTCCTGCAACGAGCGGCATCAAAACGATTCGCACGAGCAAGTTGAGCCACATCGCGTCAAATTTGACGACGGAAAATAAAACTATTGCAACCAGCATCACGACCATCAAAAACGAAGTTCCGCAGCGCGGATGTTGCCGTCTTTGCAATTGCGCGTTTTGCGGCGTTAAATCCAAATCCTTTTCCCAGGTGAAAACCGTCTTGTGTTCCGCACCGTGATACTCGAAAACGCGCTGAATATCCTTCAAATAAGACATCGTAAAAATCATGACGACAAAAAAGAGCATTCGGATGAGTCCGTCAACCAAGTTAAATGCCACCCACGAATCGGGTTTTATTTCCCAAACGTATGCCTTTGCCGTTTCCAGCCAGGTTAAATTTGCTGCGACTTCCGGCGCGGT
>DATLXD010000376.1:0-5676 GCA_035575965.1 Pyrinomonadaceae bacterium
GAAAAATATCGCGTTCGGCGATGACGCGAATATGGGAAGATGGCGATTTTGCACAAAACGTCCGGTAACGCCGATGGAAGCCGCGAGCGCGCCGGTCGTCAACGCAAGCCAGAGCGCAACCTGGCGCTGGTCGCAAAAATGCCTCGCCGCCGATTTAGGTTTTCCGTGTTCGTAAATTAAAAGTAAATTTTTATTGTCGAGCGGCGGTCTTTGACCGTCGTTTTAATTTGCGGTCATAATACCGGAAACGGTTTAATCGTAATTTTTGGAGAATTGACGAATGCTTGACTTAAACTTTGTCAGAGAAAATCTGGAACTTGTAAGAAAATCTCTGGAAAACCGCAATTTTCCAATCGAATCCTTAAATACTTTTGCCGAACTCGACGCCGACCGCCGCCGCGTCATCAGCGAATCAGACCGGATTAATCAGCAGCGAAATGTTTCGAGCAGGGAAATCGGCACATTAATGCAAAGCGGAAAACGCGACGAAGCCGAAGCAAAGAAAGCGGAAGTTGCAGGCTTAAAAGATACGCAAAATACGCTCGAAATTGAACGCAAAGAAGTTGAAGCCAAAATGAACCAGTTGCTCGCCGGTTTGCCGAACATTCCGGCTGGCGACGTTCCCGTCGGCGCAGATGAAAGCACAAATGTTGAAGTCAGACGTTGGGAAACGCCGAAGGAATTTGATTTCGAGCCGAAAGACCACGTTGATTTGGGCGAAAGTTTGGGCATTTTGGATTTGGAACGCGCTACGAAAATTACGGGTTCGCGCTTTGCGATTTTGAATGGCGCGGGCGCGAGGCTCGAACGCGCTTTAGTCAATTTTATGCTCGATGTTCACACGACTGAACACGGCTACACCGAAACTTTGCCGCCGTTTATCGTCAATCGCCAATCGCTTTTCGGGACGAATCAATTGCCGAAATTTGAAGATGAATTGTTTCACCTAAAGGACGAGCGCGGTTTTGCCTTGATTCCGACGGCGGAAGTTCCGGTAACGAATTATCACGCCGGAGAGATTTTAGACGCTTCGGATTTACCGAAATACTTTACGGCTTACTCGCCTTGTTTTCGCTCGGAAGCGGGAAGTTACGGGCGCGACACGCGCGGACTTATTCGTCAGCATCAATTTGAAAAAGTCGAATTGGTCAAACTTTGCCTGCCGGAAAATTCCGCCGAAGAACACGAAAAATTAACGGCAAACGCCGAGCGAATTTTGCAGCTTCTCGGACTCCCATATCGCACGGTTGTTTTATCAACCGGCGATATGGGTTTCGGCGCGGCGAAAACTTACGACATCGAAGTCTGGCTTCCGAGCCAGAAAACTTATCGGGAAATTTCAAGCTGCTCGAACTGCGGAGATTTTCAAGCCAGACGAATGAATCTACGCTTCAAGCGTTCGGGTAACGCCAAAACCGAGTTCGTCCACACGCTCAACGGTTCGGGTTTGGCAGTCGGTCGAACCTGGATTGCCATTCTGGAAAATTACCAGCAGGAAGACGGTTCGATTCTGATTCCCGAAATTTTGCAGTCTTATATGAACGGAATGGAAAAAATTCAATCAAAATAATTTTGCCCACAGAAAAGCGGCATTAACTTAAAATAAATGATGCCGCTTTTCTTGATTTAATTAATAGTCGTTTAGGTCAAACCTTGTTTGTTAGATTCGTCCTTTACGGTTTGGATTACGTCTCCGGTGCTGTCTTTGACGGTCTGCGCCACTTCACCGGCAACGTTTTTAACTTTTTCTGTTACTTCACCGGCGACGCTTTTAACTTTATCTATTGTGCCGCGAGCCGTCTCTTCGGCTTTCTGCATCAGATTATCTCGTGTTTCTCCCATCAATTCGCCTTCAAAACGAGTCGAAGGAATTGATATTCCGACCGCCGCGCCAAGAGCTAACGCTACCGCGCCGACCGCTAACGGATTTTCGTCCATATAATACTCGTATTGGTCTTGCGCCGAACCAGCGACATCTTTAACTTGCGAGCCGAGATTACCGACCTGTTCATAGGCTTTGCCGGCGACATCGCTGACCGTATCGGAAATCGCGCCAGCCGCACCGCTGACCGTTTCGCCAACTTTGCCAGCCGCATCGCTTACTTTAGTCTGGGCAGATGTCAGCGTTGATTGGTTATTTCTAGATGAAAATTCGCGTCTGTCATAACCACCTTCGCGGTCATAATCATAATCAGTTTTGTTACGATTGTAACGATACTGTGAACGCTTTTCACTCTTATTCATATACAGCATACCAAGCCCTAAGCCGATTAGTGCTATGGGAAGCGGATTTTTGCGTATCGTATGTCCCAATTTGGTATCGGCTACCTCATTCATTCCTTTATTTACATAGTTCATAACATTCCCCACCTTTCCTAATGTCGCATCATAAACGGAATCTTTTGCCGTTTGGATTGCGCTGCTAATATGTTCGGAAACTTCGTCTTTAACCTGTTCGCCGATATTAGAAACCTGTTCGCTGATATTGGAAAAACTAAGTTTTTCCTGAATAGCGTCTATCGTTTCGCTCATTTGAGAACGAGTTTCAACAATATGCGTGCGTATTTTTTCTGTATCGTCGGAAGTTTCATCCATATTTGTATCGAATTTTTCGTCATTCCCAAAGTTTGCGGTCGAACGATTTTCCAAATCGGTATTGTCGAACGAATCGTTCACCTTATTAATCGCGTCCGTTTTACCGACTTTTATTTCCGTTCCTTTGTTTAACTCACCTGATCTTTCAGCCATTGCGCATCCTCCTTGATAGTTTCAACTGTTTGAGTAGGCGTTATTCCCGTGTTCTTTAAGGCATTTAACGCCGACATAATCATAACAACAGCAGCAGCAGCAACAACTATCCCGACAATCAAAGCTGCCAGCCAATAATTTATCAGCAGATTTCCTAAGATGATAATCAGTGCTGCAATAAAAGAAAGCAAAGCCGCGTAAGCCACTGCTCCGCCGACTACCAAATACCCGACATTTTTACCGACCTTCGTTGCCTTTTGCGTTAGCTCGGTTTGCGCCAGAGCGACTTCCTGTTTAACTAACGTACTTGTTTCGGTAGCAAGTTCAGAAAAAAGATTTCCTAAAGAGCGTTCATCTTTCGTAGTTTGTTGTTCCATAAACTAGCCTCCTTTATTTGTTGAGAAGGCATCCGTAGATGTTCTGTCGGTTGTGGACGTTGTGCCGCCGGTTTTCGTATCGCCCGTAGATGTTTTATCACCAGTAGATGATTTGCCGCCGAATGTTTTATCGCTTGTGCCTGACAAACCCGTGTTAAAAGTCTTGGGAGTGTCGGTCAAGCCTACTTTCTTACTTAGATCTTCCGGCAGATAAACGCCCTCGCTTTTGTCGGGAATGTAAATTCCTTCTCTTTCGCGGCGCGGACGACGCATCAGAGCTTGATTCGGGTTGCTGCTCTTCAAAAATCTTGCCGCCGCGATTCCGAGTGCGAAAGCACCCCCGATAAATACAGCCGGATTGCGGCGTGCAAAAACTTCTACATCTTTGAAGAGTTCACGAAAGTCTTTTTTCTCCAGATAGCCGGAAACTTGTTCGACTTGACGCGCCAGCGAATCGCCGTATTTAGCAGTTATACCGGCAATCGGAGTTTGCTGTTCGCCACCGCGCAGATTCTCGCCCATTTGCCGAATGCCGTCCGCAACACTCGATAACCCGCGAGCCAGATTGTCTTTTTGCGTCGCTATTTGCGAAGAAGCCTGCTCAGTAACTTTTTCGTAGGCTTGACCGGCGGTTTCTTTCGCTTGTTGAAGCATTTCCTTCGTATCAGTCGTTCCACCGCTAGAGGTATTGCCGGACTTGTCGGTAGTCTGTTTTTCCGACGGATTTTTTGCATCGCCGCTCATACCGGTTTGCATATTATTTTGTGCCGGATTGCTCGTTTGATTTTTGACATCGTTATTTATTGTGTTTCCCGATGTCGAACCACCTGTGCGTTTTTCTTGTGTTTCTGACATTTTTTACTCCCCTTTCTTGATTTTTTATAAAAAATTAAGTTTTTTAACAATTCACAATCTAAATTTTGTGATATGTATCAAAACCAAACAACTTAAACTGTGTTCTCGGTTTGCGGCAATAATTATGCCATTAAACGAATTTTTAGTCGGAAAAATTATGAACGTGAAAAAAAACCTCAAATTATGAATACATTAGCGGTTTAAGTCTGACAGAAGGGTTTATATGAAAAGGCAGCAAGCCTTTTTTGCGCGCTGATTTTGCGGTTTTTGTAATTGAGTAAGCGGGATAAAGATGATTAGCCAGGTTGATTAGATAAAGTGTAAAACTTCGGACACAGTAATTTGCTTATATTGAA
This sequence comes from Pyrinomonadaceae bacterium, assembly GCA_035575965.1. Classification (GTDB taxonomy): domain Bacteria; phylum Acidobacteriota; class Blastocatellia; order Pyrinomonadales; family Pyrinomonadaceae. The sequence goes on from DATLXD010000376.1 coordinate 4,337, forward strand.
GGACGCAAAGAATTATGAGAAAACTAAAGATTGACCCAAAAAATTATTCTGTAGAATTAACTATAAGGTGCATTTTTAATTTTTGTCAGGCTCGACCGTAAAGTTTGGTTAAATCTTTTAACCTTTGAACGAGTTTCGCTGAAAAATCATTTTCTTTGCAACGCCAATTCCAATTTCCCGAACCGGAAGCCGGCAGATTCATACGCGCTTCGCGTCCCAAACCGAGAATGTCCTGCATCGGAATTACCGCTGTATCCGCCACCGATTCAAATATGGCGCGAATAAAATCCCAATGAATTTCACGCCCGTCGCTGTCCAAATACTTCAGACAAAATTCCCGCTCCCGTTCATTCGCCGCCGCAAACCAGCCGACCGTCGTATCATTGTCGTGCGTTCCGCTGTAAGCCACGCAGTTTTGGATATAATTGTGCGGCAGATAGCTGTTATGTTCATCGCCGCCGAAGGCATATTGCAGAATTCGCATTCCCGGAAGGTTAAAACTGTCGCGCAAATCTTCCACGTCCGGCGTAATTACGCCCAAATCTTCCGCCATAAAAGGCAAATTTTTGCCAAGCGCATTTTTAAAAGCCTGAAAAAGTTCCTTGCCCGGCACATCTACCCAACTTCCATGTTCCGCCGTTTTATCCGCGCCCGGAACTTCCCAACACGCCGCAAACCCGCGAAAATGGTCGACGCGCACAATATCGACCATTTTCAAGGTGAATTCTACGCGCCGAATCCACCAACGAAATCCGTCGTTTTGCATTTTGTCCCAATCATAAATCGGATTTCCCCAAAGCTGTCCGGTTTTCGAGAAATAATCCGGCGGAACTCCCGAAACCACTTTCGGCGAGCCGTCTGCATTCAATTTAAATTCCGACGGATTATGCCACACATCCGCCGAATTAAGCGCAACAAAAATCGGCACGTCGCCGATAATTTTTACGCCTTTATCGTTCGCGTATTTCCTCAAATCAGACCATTGCCGGAAAAACAAAAACTGATAAAACTTCTGCGTTTCGATTTCTTCGTATAAATTTTCACGCGCTTCGACTAAAGCATTTTCATCACGCAATTTCAAAGACGTTTCCCATTCATACCAGGGCTTTTCGTTTCGGTTTTTTCTAATCGCCTGAAACAGCGCGTAATCGTCGAGCCACCAGGAAAACTCCTTTTTAAAAGATTGAAATTTTTCGCGCAGGTTAAAGTCGGACGCTTTACGAAAATTTTCGTAAGCCTTCGATAAAATCTGATTTTTCCAATTGATGACACTTCCAAAATCAACTCTGTCTTCGAGAAAGTTCGGTTTTTGATTTGTTTCGTCTTCGCTAAGTAAGCCC
>DATLXD010000377.1:0-1703 GCA_035575965.1 Pyrinomonadaceae bacterium
CACACGCACTTTACCTCTGTTATTTCGGCTTACGCGAGCCGCTTGTGCAAACACAAGTTGTTCCTTATTTAAGGGAAATCTTAAAAGATAATATCAAAATCAGTCTGCTCACCTTTGAGCCGAATTTCAAAGAAACTTGGAATGCCGAACAAATTGCAATTGAAAAAAAAAAATTAGCTGAGGAAGGGATTTTTTGGTATAGCTTGCCGTATCACAAACGCCCTTCCGTTCCCGCAACCGTTTACGACGTAGTTAACGGAGCATTTTTCGCCATTCGTTTATCACGACAGGAGAAAGTTGACGTTTTTCACGCTCGCGTCCATGTTTCCGCACTAATGAGCGCGATTGCCAAAACTTTTTCGGGCGGAAAAATGCTTTTCGATATTCGCGGCTTTTTCCCCGAAGAATACACCGACGCGGGAGTTTGGAAAGAAAACGGCTTGATTTACCGCAGCGTCAAACGAATCGAAAAATGGCTTTTGAAAAAGAGCGACGGATATGTTGTTCTGACGGAAAAAGCCCGCGAAATTTTATTTCCCCAAAGCGCAAAAACCGGTTTTGATAAATTTGGTCGTCCGGTTGAAGTAATTCCCTGCTGCATTGACCCGAAACGATTTGCTTATGCCAAAGAAATTGACCGCGAAACGATTCGACAAAAAATGAATCTGGTCGGAAAGTGTGTATTTGTTTATGTCGGTTCGTTTGGCGGCTGGTATCTGACAGATGATATGGCTCGCTTTTTCGCTCAAGCACATCGGCAAAATCCGAACGCATTTACGATGATTCTGACGCAGAGCAACGCTGAAATGGTCAAACAAAAACTTACGGCGCAGGGAATTTCTGAAAACAATTTTCTTATAAAAAAAGTCTCGCCCGCCGAAGTGCCGAAATATCTAAAGGCGGCTGATGTCGCCGTCTCGTTTATCAAAGCGTGTTACTCAAAACAATCTTCCTCGCCGACAAAAATTGCCGAGTATCTCGCCAGCGGTTTACCGATAATCTCAAATTCCGGTGTCGGCGATTTGGACGCGCTGATTGAGGGCGAAAAGGTCGGAATAATTCTAAAAGGTTTTACTGAAAAAGATTACGCCGAAGCATTAGCCGAAATTGACATTTTTTTAACCGATGCAAATTCGAGTGAACACTGTCGCCGAATCGCGCATCAGAAGTTCGACATTGAACAAGTTGCCGGAAAAAATTACCGCAGACTTTATCAGAGACTTTTAACCTCAAAAGTTTGACTTGGCAATACGGGCAAAAAATCTTATAATTACTGTTTTTATTTGTCTACATAAATTTTTTATTTATTTGACATACATAAAGAGATGAAAAAATATACCGAAGCATTAACCAAAGTTTTTCGTCAAAATTCCGATAAACACAAGGCAAACGAGGTGAGCCGGACGGTTTTGGAAGATATGTCGGGCGACCGAAATTTTCTGACCGAAGCGTTGCGCCAGCATATTAATAAGCCGGAAAGCCTTAATGCAAAGCATTATCCGGTGGTCGGGCTGAACGTCGAATTGAATCCGTATTACGGCGTGGTAGCGAATTGTTGGATTCCTTTGCCTGACCAGGCGACCGATGTTTCTACAAAATCCATACATCACCACGGCGATATGCTGCTTTCGACCATCACGGCTTTCGGAACCGGCTATGAACATTACACTTTTACGAATCCGAAAGTTGTCGATATAGAAAAA
>DATLXD010000378.1:0-2099 GCA_035575965.1 Pyrinomonadaceae bacterium
TTTTAGTAGTCTTTGTTTCAGTACTTGACACAGGTGTCGGTGTCGCCGTCTGAGCTAAAGCTGCACCTGATAAGGCAGTCGAAAAAAGAAGTCCAAAAGCTACTTTTGTTATGTTTTTCATTGTTTTATATCCTCCAAATAGAAACTGATTCGCTCAAAAACCGCTGCGAATCACATATAAGTCGTTGAGAAGCAATAAATGTGCCATTAGAACTAACTCGTTTATTTTGCAAGGTTTATTTGAATTTGAAAGACTTACGCATTTTGGTGAAAATCAAAACGTATCATATTTTTACATAACACAAAAATAGAATACTAAATTTACAAAACGTCTAAATTCATAAAATTTCTCCGCATTCTGTTGAAATATCTTACATTTTATTTTTTTATGACAATACGTTTCCTTAACGCTCCAAATTTCAATTTGAAACGAAATTTCCTTTAACCGGCGAATAATCGGTTTTCGATTCCGCCTTGCCTTCGCGTCTGACGTTAAGTTTTTCAAAAAAAACTTTCATACTTGCTTCATCCGCAAAAAACGGCGTGTTTTGAAATTGGTAATGCAAATGCGCCTCGTTGGAGTTTCCCGAATTTCCGCACAGTCCGATAATTCGTCCCTTCGTTACTTTGTCGCCGACTTTGATGCGAATCGAATTTTGCTTAAAATGCGCGAAAAGCGAGTATTCACCTTCCGCGTGTTTGACTATCAACAGATTTCCCGGAACGAACATCCGGTTCATTTCGCCCGGAACATTATCTTGAACGCCGTCAACGACATACGTTGCAACACCGTCGGCGGGCGCGATGATTTCCTGACCAAAGGCATAATAATCTTCGTTTCTTTTGCCGTCGCCTTTGTGTGATTTACCGTCCGCGCCGACTTTCAGAATATCAAAGGCGAAACGCTGATTCAGCGCATCTTGATGCTGATTTTGCTCTCTCGTGTCGCCGCCCCAGACGACAAACCATTCGCCTCTGAACGGCAGCGCGAGTTTCGTTTGATTGCGCGACGTATTTTTCGGCTTTGGCAGTTGCGGCGGGGCAATTCGCAATTCGGCGATTTTCCCTTGCGCGTCCAAAGCAATGAGCAGTTCCAACTTCCCGCGCTCAAATTCGACGGGAAACGCGGCAACCGTCGGCGCGACGAAATTCGGCGTTCCGAGTTTGACGATTTTGCCAAGCTGTAACTGAGTTCCATCTAAAAACTCTTTGAGCTTGTCGGACGTAATCGCCGCGCTCATTTCCGCATTAAATTCCCTTTCAATTCGTGCAGAATCTTTCCCGTTATATGCCGTGACAAACATTTCGGCGGTTTGCCGAACCTTTTCTTGATTCGATTGAGCAAAAACAGTCATTGAAAATAAAGCGAATAAAATCGCAAATTTTAATATCTTCATAATTTCAAAGACAAATGACAATTTATTTCTCGTCTATTTAATCTCCAATTCAAACGGCAGCATCATCATCGCTTCGCCGCGTTTCATCCGGTCGAAAAGCTCCGCAAAACGCAAAGCGCGACGCGCGTCTTCGGGCAAAGATTTAACCAGTGCTGCTCGTGCCTCCTGATTTTTGGCATCGGTGAATGTGTTGCTGTCGCCACCGAAGTATTGATTGAGAAACGGCTGCGGTTCAGGATAAACAACTCGCTTTACTTGCTTTTCGGCGGAAATATGCGCTAAATCTTTTGCAACTTCGATGGCTTTTTCGAGTCCGCCGAATTCATCAACCAAACCGTTTTGCTTGCCCTGCGTTCCCGTCCAGACGCGACCTTGCCCGATGGAATTGACCTCTTCGTCGGTTTTGCCGCGACCTCTGGCAACTTTCGGGACAAAATCTCCGTAATAAATTTTGTTTGCCTGGTCTTGCATCTTGGCGCGTTCCTCAGGAGTCCATTTTTCGGTTTCGCGGAAGATTCCCGCGTTTTTGCCGCGCATCACATATTCGTTGGAAACACCGAGCCAATCGTATAAACCTCTTACGACGGGTTTTCCCATAAACACGCCGATTGAACCGGTGACGGTCGAAGGTTCGGCAACAATTTTGTGAGCGTTGCAGGCAATATAATAACCGCCGGAAGCTGCCACATCGGACATCGAAAC
>DATLXD010000379.1:0-26073 GCA_035575965.1 Pyrinomonadaceae bacterium
GCGGAAAAAACTACACCCAAATTTTTCAATGTTTTCATAACTTCCTCCTAAAATTTAAAACTAGCAGCTTTACGGCTATAAATGTCCGATGTTAATTCACCGAACCGCGTTGCTGTTTTAAATCGTCCAGCTGACAAACGAAAATCTAAACTGCTTCTAAATAGTTGAAAACAAAGGAGCAATAGTATTAAATCGAGCAATTTACCGACAACTTTTAGCACCCAAACTTCATCAAATTCTCGCTACAAAATAAACATTTTATATAAATTATATAAGTTTTAGGAGAAAACCTTGAAGTTTGATTTTAAGAAAATCTACGTTCAGCGCAGTATTTTTGAAGATATTATCTGGCGCAGCAATGCCGAAAAAATTATCAGCCGTTTTCCCGATGCGAAAATTATCGAAGTCGAATCACACTGGATGATTCCCGAACTTTTCGATGCCGACGCTGGCGATTGGATGCGGACAAAGCGCGAGAGTTTAGTTCTGGGAATCAAATCCGGTTTGACGCACACCAAAAACGGACGCTCGGCGGATTTTATTGCCGCGTCAAACACCAACGGCTGTTTGAGTTCGTGCCAGTATTGTTACGTTGCGCGGCGTAAAGGCGCGTCAAATCCGTTGACCGTTTTTGTCAACATCGACGAGATTGCCGCTTCGATTCGCAAACACCAAAAGAAACTCGGCGCGAAACTCGAACCGAATCAATGCGACGATAATTTTTGGACATACGACATCGGCTGCAACGCCGACCTTTCCGCCGATTCTTTTGTCTGCGACAATCCGGGTTTTCTGGTGCGTGAGTTTACAACGATGGAATTTGCCAAAGCGACTTTTGCGACCAAAACCGTACGCGACGATTATTGGCTTGCGATTGACCCGAAAGGCAAAACGCGAATTCGTTATTCATTGATGCCGCAAGAGATTGCGCGTTACGTTGACATCGGCACGAGTCCGATTTCCGAGCGAATCCGGTCGGCGAATAAATTGGTTGACGCCGGTTACGAAGTTCATTTTTCGTTTGCGCCGATTATTGTTTATCAGGGCGAGAAATGGAAAGCCGATTGGAGCGAGTTGTGGCGAGAGATTGACGACACGCTCACGCCGAAAGTTAAAGCACAGTTAAAATGCGAAGCGTTTTTTCTAACGCATTCTGCAGATTTGCACCGAATAAATATGGAATGGAATCCGAAAGGCGAAGATTTTTTGTGGAATCCGCACCTGCAAGTTCCGAAGAAAACCGCTACAGATACTTTAGTTTACGATTACAACTTTCGCCGCCGCGAGCTTACCGAATTTAGCGAATCGCTGGCAAAAAAATTGCCATATTGCCCGATTCGATATTCTTTCTAGATTTATTTAACCGCAGATAGCGCGGATAGACGCAGATTTTAAGATGATAAAAGATTTTCACCGGATTTTATCTGCGTCTATCCGCGTTCATCCGCGGTTAGAATTCTTTCTAAACCATCTCGCTATTTGCCCGCCGTCTGATTTTTATCGCGCGGTTTTGCATTTTTCACGTATTTATCAAACCAGTTTATCATTTCATAAAGAGCGTGTTCGGTTGATTCTTTCGCCGCGTAGCCGTGCGATTCGTGCGGCAATAAGACGAGCCGCGCCGTTCCGCCCGTGCCTTGAAGCGCGGCGTAAAGGCGTTCGGATTGAATCGGAAAAGTTCCCGTGTTGTTGTCGGCTTCGCCGTGAATCATTAGAATCGGTTCTTTGATTTTATCGGCGTAAAAGAACGGCGAAAGATTCTGATAAACCTCTTTGGCTTCCCAAAAATTGCGCCGCTCGCTCTGGAAACCGAACGGCGTCAAAGTTCGATTATACGCGCCCGAACGCGCGATTCCGGCGCGGAACATATCCGAATGCGCCAGCAGATTCGCCGTCATAAACGCGCCGTAGGAATGCCCGCCGACGCCGACTCTTTCCGGGTCGGTAACGCCCAACTCGACGGCTTTATCAATCGCGGCTTTCGCGCTGTCGGTAATCTGCTTGATAAAAGTGTCGTTGACGGTCAGCGGGTCGCCGACGACCGGCATCGTTGTATCATCAAGAACCGCGTAGCCTTGCAGCAAAAAGAACAGATGCGAATAACCACCGATTGACGTAAAACGATTGGTCGAGCCGGAAACTTGTCCGGCGGTAGAAGCGTCGGTAAATTCGAGCGGATACGCCCAAACAACCGTCGGCAAGCGCGTTCCTTCCTTATAATTCGGCGGCAAGTAAAGCGTGAACGACAAATCTACGCCGTCGGCGCGTTTGTATTTGACGAGTCTTTTCGTGATGCCTCGAAGTTGCGGGGTCTGGTCGGAAAAGTTTGTTAGTTTTCGCGGTGCAGCCATTTCACATTTTGTATTCGGCACACAAGCCGAACGCAAATAAATATTAGCTGGGTCAAGCGGCGATTCTTTGCGCGTTAAAAACCTTGTGCCGTTTTCGTTCATCAAGGCGACAAAACTTTCAAACTCCGTATTACCGGAACGCCAAATTTCTTCGGATTTTAAAGTGCCAAGATTCATTCTTCTCAAAAACGGTCGGTCGCCCTCGTTCGATGCACCATTTCCTGTAAGAAAAATATCATCGCCGTTTTGCAGAATAATACTTTTACCGCTCGGCAAGGTTTTCATAACCGGCGTGCCGATGTCGTTGTAACGGTCGCCGGTGTCCAAATCCGAGATGAGTTTCGGCGCGGAAGGGTCATTAAAATTTATCGAAAAAATTCGCCGTCGCTGCGTGTCGCGGTTGTAATCGTAAAAAAGCATCAAGCCGTTTTTTTCGCCGAATGCGCGTCCTTGATAGCGTTGTTCGACTTTTGTAATCTCGGTCGGCTGCGCGGTGAACGGCGCGGAAATTTTCATCAATTTATCGCGCGGCGTGACTTTATTTTTCGGGTTGCCTTCGTCCAATGCTTCCGCCCAAAGAAGCGTCGCGCTTTCTGTCGGATGCCAGCTGTAGCTTCGCGCGCCGACGGGAACGCCTTGCACGGGCAAGTTGTCCTGAAGCGGAGTGCTGGCAACTTTATAAACCATTTTGCCCTGCAAATCCCAAACTTCAACTTCTTTCGGAAAACGCTGAGCCGGGAAAAGATACGTGTAAGGATGCTGAATCCGCGCGGTTAAAATATGCTGTCCGTCGGGCGAAATGTCCGCCGTATCGAAAATCGCGGGCTGTCCGATTTCGCGCATTTTGCCGTCAATCGAAACAATCGCAAGTTGCGAAGTCGCATAGTAATCAAACAATTTTTCGTCGGTCGGACTTTTAAGCAAATCCTGAAAAGTCTGCACCGCGCCCGTCTTTCCGGCTGTTTCCTGAATGTTCGGCTCGGTCGGAACGCCCGAACTCGTCGGCACAAGACCTCGCTTCGTCGGAACGAGATTGACCAGCAAACTTCTCTGGTCAGGCATCCAGTCAAACCTACCGAAAGCCGTATTGACTTTGACGTTCTTCAGCATTTTCGCTTTTCCGCTCGCCGTTTCCAAAATCCAAAGCTCGATTCCCGTAGGCGTTTGATTGCCGAAAGCGATATATTTGCCGTCCGCGCTCCAATTCGGAGAAATTACCTGCGCTCCTTGCGGCAAACTGACCGGAGTTTCCTCGCCGCCTGCGATATTTTTCAACGTCAGCTTGACGAAATACGGTTGGCGATGCTGTCCGTTGCTATTCGGATTGACGCGCAAGCCCGCGAGCCGAAGCATCGGTTGGGCGAGTTCGGAAATCGGCGGATAGCGGAGCGGTTCTGCCAGGAGAATTTTATCTTTCGCCGGACTTATCGAAGATGTCGGCGTAACTGGCGCGTTCAAAACGTCCATCACGTTTTGCGGCGGCTGTTTGTATGAGCCTTGCGCGAAAAAGATTTGGGAAGCAAAAAGAACCAAGAACAAAAGATTTGCAAACCGAGAAGATAAGCGTTTCATTATTTTTTCTCCAATGTTTATCTATTTAATTTTTCCTAAATTGTCTAAAACTTTTTTCGCAATGGTCGGAATTATGTCGCGCTCTTTAGCCATATTTTCAGTGAAAACGACTAAAACAAATTTCAAACCGTCGGGCGTTTCGACATACGCGGCATCGTGGCGGGTCTTTGAAGTCCAACCGGCTTTTGACCAGAGTTTCGCGTCCTTCAAATTTAAATTATTCAGCGCGATTCCGGTAAAACCGTGTGCCTGGTCGTCCGCGTCGTCGGATTTTCCGCTGAAATCGCGCTTCATCAAATCCAACATTAGACGGCTTCTTTCCATGGTTACGGCTTTGCCCAAAACAATTTCCGTCAAAAGCCGCGCCGTCGCATTGGTCGTCAGCATATTGCGATTTTTGCCGCCGTCGCGGAATTGCTGCTCGCGCCCGTAAGCATCTTCGCAGAAAGTTTTTTGATTGACGTTGATGTTGCTGTAACCGAGCGATGCGAAATAACGATTGACCGCATTTCTTTTGTCGGCAAAAACCTTAAATTCCTTTGGCGCAAGCTCCGCGCCGCTCGAGGTGTCGGTCAAAACATCTAGGATATATTGCGTTGCTTCGTTTGAAGAACTGACAATCATATCGCGCAAACCGCGCTCGAGTTCAGGTGTCATTTTTATTTTTCCGTCTTCAAGCCCGTGTTCGAGCGCGGTCATATAAAACATTTTAACGACGCTCGCCGGATAAATTTTCTGCTCGCCGCGCACATTTGCCGTTTTTAAATAATTCGCGTCGCGCAAATCAATCAAAGTTGCGGCGATATAATCGGGCTTTAAACCTTTGGACGAAAACTTTTTTATCGCGTCGCCGACGGCTTCGTCCAATAGCGTTTGCAGTGCCGGCGAATTCTCAAATGCAAGCGGCTGAAAACCTTTTCGCGTCGCTGCTTTAACAGGTTTTGTCGAGTCATTCGTTTGCGCGAAAATCGTGCCGAACGCAAAACAAACGACAAGAATGCACCAGAAAATTGCAGACGGTATTTTCATCAATTGAACTCCTTTGGAAGTTTCTGCGGAAAAATTTTACAAAAGTATAAAAATTATAAACGAAAACCGCTCGGCGAAAAAGCAAAACGCGCTAATGACTAACGGAAAACGAAAAATGTGTAATGTAATTCAAACATTTTCCGTTTTCCGTTTTCCGTTTTCCGTTTTTTTAATTTTTTCATAAACCAGCCGCAAGCCTTCGAGCATCAGCGTTTCGTCAATTGTTTCAATCAATTTGGAGCTTTCCGTAATCAAAGCGGCAAGTCCGCCGGTTGCAATAATCTTCGGGTTTTCTCCGAGTTCTTCAACCATTCGGCGAACGATTCCGTCAACAAGTCCGGCATACCCGAAATAAATTCCCGCTTGAATTGAATGAACCGTTGAATTTCCAATAACCGTTTCGACTTTTTTTATATCGACTTTCGGCAGTTTTGAAGTTTTTTCAAACAGCGCGTCGGCTAAAACATTCATTCCGGGCGCAATCGTTCCGCCGAGATATTCGCCGCCGGAATTTACCGCGTCAATCGTCGTCGCCGTCCCGAAATCGCAGACAATACAAGGTTTTCCGTATTTGTGAGTTGCCGCCGAAGCCGCGACAATTCTGTCAATTCCGACAGTTGACGGCGGATTGTATTTTATTTTCAAGCCGAAATCGAAGGTTGAATCCAAAATAATTGCATCAAGTCCAAAATACTTTTCAGACACTTTTCGGAAAGCAAAGTTTAGCTGCGGAATGACTGAGGAAACGATTACAGCTGAAACTTTTTTATAATTAATCTCGGAAACGGAAAACATCTGTCTGGCTAAAACGCCGATTTCGTCGGAAGTTCGACTTTGGACGGTTGCCATTCGCCAATGCGCGAATAGGTTTTCCCCCGTATAAACTCCGAGCGAAGTGTTGGTGTTGCCAATGTCAATCGCTAAAAGCATTTTTAAAGCAAAACATTTCTATTTTTTGAATTAAATAACAATACAGCAAAAGATGCCGCCGCTGCTTTAGTTGAAAACGAAATAATAAAAGTAAGATAATTATTGCTCAAATCGGTTTTTGTAACAACTAAAATTAGAATGTTGAGAGGTATATAAATTATCGGAAGAGATAAGCCAATCAGTAAAATCTTGTCGAGGTGTTTTTTACTAAGTTTTTCGAAATTATAAAGACTAATATAAATCCAACAAAAACAGCGATATACGGTGCTGTTAGATTTGCATGTTCTTCATAGACACTTTTTTCTTTATTTGGATTAATAAGAAATGAATAGACGATTACTTCCAAAACGGTTATAAAAATTAAGATAATATGGATTGCAAAAGCCCAACCTAATACCTTTAATTAGCAATTTACTGTTTTGGTTCATTTATCCTTGAAGCGGCAAACCGTCATAGACGACTTGCCAGCCGTTCTGTTTGCTGGTGCGCAGACTTTTATTAAACCATTCGAGAGCTTTTTCCGGGTCGTCGTAAATCTGCACGGCGGGATTTGCCTCGCGCGGGTCAACGCGGCAAATCGCGCCGCCTTTGTCGGCGGTTTTGATGCACAAAAGCGCAACCATATTGTTTTTTGACAAAACGGCGGTGCGGACATTTACGTCGCTCGGCTCAGTTTCGTCAAACTCGTCAAATTCGTCAAATTCATCCAACTCATCGCTGAAATCTTCAAATTCCAAATCTTCCGATTCAAAATCAAATTCGTTTTTCATAAAATTTTATTAAGATACTCTTTCTACAAATTACACTCTTGCAGCTCAAAGTTCAATAAGCGTTTTTGACCGGCGAGATTTTTACAAGAGATAAGACGCTGACAAATTTAATGCAAAATGTAAAATCAAAATTCACGGCTTCGATCTTTAATTGTATATTTTGCATTTCTTACGCTTTTCTCAGCATTTCTACATCACCCGCTTGGACGATTTTAATTTCGCCCGCATCAGTTTTAACGCGCAACGCGCCGGTTTCTTCGATTCCACAGGTCTTGCCGAAAATAGTTTCGTTTTCCAAATCAACGCGCACCGATTTTCCGAAAAAATAAGACGATTTTTTTGCCCATTCTTCACGAATCCTTTCCGCGCCGCCTTTCCCTGAAAAAATACGATAAAATTTTGCAAATTGCTTGGTTAGATTTTGGAGAATATCTTCCGCGTTCGGCTGTGCGCCGGTTTCGGCTTCGATTGATGTGGCAATCTCTTCGAGTTCAAGCGGAAAATTCGCCGAAGTCAGATTGATGCCGATACCGACGACAATTGCCAAACCTTTTTTCGTCTCAGCCATTTCCGCCAAAATGCCGGAAATTTTTTTGCCTTTGAGGTGAACGTCATTTGCCCATTTTATATCAGGCTGCAACCCGCAAAGTTCCTGCAAAACTTCCGTTACGGCGACCGCCGACATCAAAGTTAAAAGCGGCAAAAACTTAATTTCGACTTTCGGACGCAAGACGATGCTGAAATAAAGTCCCGCATCCCGCGCCGAAACCCAAGTTCTGCCGTGCCGCCCGCGTCCCGCCGTCTGCGCTTTGGCAACCACGCACAAACCTTCATCTGCACCTTGTTTAGCCTGATTTATGGCTTCCGCATTGGTCGAGCCAATTGAGTCGAAACGGAGAATCGTGAAATTCATTTAAGAGAAATTGAACCATCCCGCTTCGCGTTAACACGGATGAACACGGATTTTTAAAAAATGAAAGCTATATGATAAACATTTAAGATTTTAATTCAGCATTTCTTACATCTGTATTTATCTGTGTCTATCTGTGGATAAATTTATACTTTGGATTTGAGAGATTTTCCAAAGCGAATCTAAGAAATGATGATTGGAGTCGAAAAAGTTTTGCGCCACCTGAAAACCGCTCGACCGCACCAAATCTTCAATCATTTCCACGCTGTATTTTTGCGAGATTTCCATAAAAATCGGCTCCCAAGCGGCAAATTCAAAACTTTTACCTAAGGCTTCAACGAAAACCTGCTGCGCCCGGCGGCTGATGAGAAAAGAACGCGCCGCGCACTCGACGGGACGATAAATCGCGTAATGCGAGAAATCCTTCGTGTTGAAATTTGCGCCGAGTTCGCGGTTGATGCGCGTCAGAAGATTCAGATTAAACGCGGCGGTTACGCCTTGCGCGTCGTCGTAAGCCCTGAGAATCACGCGCGGGTCTTTCTGCAAATCGAAACCGACAAACAATAAATCGTTGTCGTTCATCACGCCGCGCAATTGACGGAAAAAATCCTGCGCCTGCGCTCGGCTGAAATTGCCGATGTTTGAACCCAAAAACAAAATAATTTTCGCGCGTTTCGATTCGGTTTTAAGTGTTTCCAGAATGCGAAAATAGTCGCCCGTTTTCGGATTCATCGCCAGCGTCGGAAATTCGTTTTTGAACTTTTCGGTCAGAAAATCAACCGCTTCCTGCGAAATATCAATCGGCATATAACTGAAATCAGTCACTTGTTTAAGGAAATAATCAATCAAAACCGCCGTTTTCGTGCCGTCGCCTGCGCCGAGTTCGATTAAATCAAATGTCGCGGTTTGTGCCGTGAACGACTCGAAAATTTCTCGTGTCCGCGTCGAAAAAATCTCGAATTCGGCGCGTGTCAGATAGTATTCGGGCAGATTCATTATTTCCTGAAAAAGCCGCGAGCCTTCGTCGTCGTAAAAGTATTTTGACGAGAGAAATTTCGGTGTCGCCGACAAACCGCGCAAAACGTCGTCGGCGAAAGTGTTTTGTTTCGTTGCACTTGAACTTTGCATTTCTATTGATTCAGGATTCAGGATTCAGAATTGAAATTCTGAATCCTGAATCCTGAATCCTGAATCCTGTCTGAATTCTGAATCCTGAATTCTATTTGGCTAGGCGTATTCCCGCAAATTGCCACCTCAAATGCGGATGAAAAAAGTTACGATAAGTTTTACGGCTGTGTCCGGGCGGAGTAGCGACGCTTGCGCTGCGCAAAACCATTTGATTTATCATAAATTTGCCGTTGTATTCGCCGACCGCGCCCGCCGGTTTCGTGAAATTCGGATACGGCAGATATGCTGAATTCGTCCATTCCCAGCGCAAACCCCAATCGAATCGGTCGCTCGCCGTCTCCCATTCAAATTCGGTCGGAAGACGCAAACCCTTCCACTCGGCAAAAGCAGCCGCCTCGTAAAACGAAACGTGACAGACAGGCGCGTCCGGTTTCAATTTTCGCAAGCCGCCGAGCGTGAAATTCATCCATTCGTCGTCGGTCTTTTGCCAGTAAAGCGGACTTTTTATTTCGTTTTGATTGACCCAATCCCAACCTTCCGCGTGCCAAAAACGAAAATTTTCGTAACCGCCGGCTCCGACGAATTCTAAAAACTCGCCGTTGGTCACGAGATTTTTTTGAATTGCAAAATCGTGTAGATAAACCCGGTGTCTGCCGAGTTCGTTGTCGAAATAAAAGCCTTCGCCCTGAAATCCGATTTCGTAAATTCCGCCTTCGATTTCGATGAATTCATTCGACGTAATTTCACTTTTTTCCACAAGTGCAAAATTTTCTCGGTATGCAGGGAAAAGCGGATTAACGCTGAAAGTATATTTCAAATCGGTCAAAAATAATTCCTGATGTTGCTGTTCGTGATTGAGTCCGAGAATTACTAACTCTCTTGCTTCATTTGATAAATCCTGCCGTAAAAATTCCCGCATCTTTTCGTCAACGTATTTGCGATATTCAAAAACTTCTTTAACCGTCGGGCGAGATAAATCGCCGCGATTGTCGCGGGCGGTTCTAGTTCCGATTGTGTTGTAATAGCTGTTAAAAAGGAAACCAAAATTTTCATTGAAAACTCGATATTCGGGCGCGAATTTTTTGAGAATCATTTCCTCAAAAAACCAAGTCGTGTGCGCGACATTCCACTTCGGCGGGCTGGCATCAATTGACGGCTGCGGAATATAATCTTCGGTTTCGAGCGGCGCGCAAAGCTCTTCGGTTTTCCGGCGAACTTCGGCGTAAAACTCCGCTAAATTTTTCGGTGCAATTTTTTTCTGATGTGTTGCTTGCATATTTTTATTAAAACAAAAATCGCTGTAAAGCGAAAGTTTTTTGGATGCTTCCGTTTATAGATTACATTTGGCGGCGAGTTTATTCCAAACCTTTTTCATTTGAATAAGCGGCTATTTTTCGCAATGCTTCTTTAGAAATTTTTGCCAGATAATAATCTTCACCGTTTAAATTTGCCTGCAAAATATTTTTAGCCGATTCATCGCCGATTGCGCCGAGCGCAAATGCGGCTTCGCGTTTCACGTCATCGAATTCTCGCGGATTTTGCAAAGTTTGAACTAAGATGCCGATTGCCGGACGAAACACAGGAAAAGTTTCAACCAATTTCGGATATTTTGGTTTTTCGATTAAATTAAATTTATCCGGCAAATAATTTTCTGGTGTGAGAACTTCGACTTTATTTGTTTGAATAATTTGCGCGATTTGTCCGATGGAACGCGCCGCGCTTCGACGCAAAAACTCATCAGCCGGATTTTCCTTTTTCGGTTTATTTTGCAAAATGCGTGTTAGAGCATCAACCGCCGCCGCGTCGCCGATTTCGCCGAGCGCTATGATGCAGGCATTTTTTACGTCCGCGATTTTGTCTTTTTGAAAAACTTGCAGAAGCGGATTTATCGCAGCCGGATTTCCGACTTTGCCGAGAGCGTAAGCCGTTTCGCGTCTGACAAGTTCTTTTTTGTCGTTCAGAAGCGGAAGCAAAACATTTAACGCTTCATCTTTCGGCAAAAAGACAACGGAAAAAGCGGCGGTCGCGCGGACGATTTCCGCCTTGTCGGTTAAAGCAGGAACTGCTAAAAGTGAGGCTTCTTTGGATTCTAACTTTCTGATTTGAAAAAGCGCGTCGCGTTTTTGTTCGTCTCTGCCCGCTTTAATTGTTTGTTCCAAATAAGTTTTTTCGGCAAGCCAATCAACTTGCGTTTGAGTTAAAACAACATCTTGCGAGAAAGAATTACCCGCAAAGACGAAAAGTACGCAAAGAAAGGCGAAAATTTTGGTTACACACCTCAAACTCGAAATTCGTAATTCGTAATTCGTAATTCGCATTTTAAGCGGTGCGCTGCGCGTTTTGCCGACGAATTTTTTCCCATTCGACAACTTGACGGGCGCGTTGGTTTTCATAAGCGTCCGCCAAGGATACGATTAAATCATCGTTTGAATAATTTTCCTTTGTTTTCGAGATGCGCGTGGAAAGAAGTTGGGAAATGTAGCTGACAACGGCTAAAGTTTCGTTTTCGTTTAATTTATCGATTTGGCTGGCGATTGTTTGGCTTGTTTGTTTGACCATCTCCATTTCTCCTTTTTTCGAGGCAGACAGTCAAACTTCAAACTAAAGTTTCAAGTTTCGGCTGTCAGCGATATTTTTTTTCTCATCATTAAACTTAAAACTCTTCTGTGAAACTCCATCTTAAAAGGTCTTGTCAGAATAACATAAAATATGTTTTCAAATCAATATTATTTAAGTTTGGACAATCGAAAAATATCGTGTAAAATTCGCATATGATTTTTTACCCGAAACATCTCGCCCTTAGATAGCCACTCGCCCGAATTTCTTCCGGCGACGTGGCGAAGTTAACAATTAAAAATTAAAAATTAAAAAGCGGATGAACTACGATTTATTCGCTAAACTTACCTATTTTGTTTTTGTTCATTCTAAAAACTTTGAACATTGAACCTGAAACTTTAAACTTTACAGCTATGGACGAAAAATACTTTGCACAGAAAATAGAGCAGAAATGGCAAAAGCGTTGGGCGCAGAACAAGACGTTTGAAGCCGAGATTGACTCGCCGAGAGCGAAGTTTTACGCGCTGGAGATGCTGCCGTATCCGTCGGGACGCTTGCATATGGGTCACGTTCGCAATTACTCCATCGGCGACGCGCTCGCGTGGTATAAACGCTTGCAGGGCTTTAATGTTCTGCATCCTATTGGCTGGGACAGTTTTGGTCAGCCTGCCGAGCAAGCCGCGATAAAAAAAGGTGTCAATCCGCGCGCGTGGACGGAAGACAACATTGACCAAATGCGCAAGCAATTGCAGCGTTTAGGAATTAGCTATGATTGGAGTCGTGAAATCGCCGCGCATCGTCCTGAATACTACAAATTCGACCAGTGGTTTTTTCTGAAAATGCTGGAACTCGGTCTGGCATATAAGAAAATGACGAAGGTCAATTGGTGTCCGCGCGACCAAACTACTTTGTCGAATGAACAGGCAAGCGGCGGCGTTTGCTGGCGTTGCGGCACTCAGGTGGAAAAGAAAGACCTCGCACAATGGTTTCTGAAAATCACCGCTTACGCCGAAGAACTGCTTGAGGGAATCAAGGAAATCGAAGCGGGCTGGGCAGAGCGCGTTTTGATGATGCAAAAAAATTGGATCGGACGTTCTGAAGGCGCGTTTGTTGAGTTCAAAATTCAAAATCCCGAACAACAAAAAAATCTAGAATCTGGAACCTGGAATCTGGAATCGGTGCGGGTTTTTACGACGCGCATTGACACAATTTACGGCGCAAATGCTTTGGTCATTGCGGCTGAACATCCTTTAATCGAGGCTAATCTTGAGAACTTTTCTAAAGAAGTTCGCGCGAAAATTGAAGAAATCAAAGTCGAAAAAGTAAAACCGACCGATTACGACGAAGAAATTGAAAAGGACGGCGTTGACACGGGTTTGGATGCGATCAATCCGTTTAGCGGTGAAGAACTGCCGGTTTGGGTCGGTAATTATGTAATGATGGAATACGGTGCGGGCGCGGTAATGAGCGTTCCGGCGCACGACGAGCGCGATTTTGAGTTTGCGAAGAAGTTTGATTTGCCGATTCGGGAGGTAGTTCAAAGTCAAGAAGCAGTTCAAGACCGAAAACAGGAAACTGAAAATCAAATCCAACAAGCCTTTTCAGGATACGGAATTGTCGTCAATTCCAATTCCTGGAACGGAAAAACTTCCGAAGTTGCAAAAAAGGAGATGGCGAAATTTGCCGCAGAAAACGGTTTCGGTGAATCAGCCGTAACATACCGCTTGCGCGATTGGGGAATTTCGCGGCAAAGATTTTGGGGCGCACCGATTCCAATTGTCTATTGTGAAGCTTGTGGCACTGTGCCTGTTCCTTATAATCAATTGCCCGTCGAATTACCGGAAAACGCGCCATTTACAGGCGTCGGCGAATCGCCTCTGGCTAAAGTCCCTGAATTTGTTAATACGACTTGTCCGAAGTGTAACGAGCCTGCGAAACGTGAAACCGACACAATGGACACATTTGTTGATTCGACCTGGTATTATTTTCGCTACACCGACCCGCACAATCGAGAAATGCCTTTCAATCCCGAAGTTGCGGCGTATTGGACACCGGTTGACCAATACATCGGCGGAGTTGACCACGCCGTAATGCACTTGCTTTACACCAGATTTTGGACAAAAGCAATGCGCGATATGGGTTTGGTAAATTTCGATGAGCCGGTTAAAAAACTCCTGACGCAGGGAATGGTGGTTGGCGAATCTTATTACAGCAAATCAAAGGAAAGCTATATTCCGCCGGACGAAGTGAAAATCGTGCGCGATGATAAAGGAAAAGTCGTCGAAGCGAAATTGAAAAGCGACGATTCGCCCGTTAAAGTTGCCGTCGAAAGAATGTCAAAATCGAAATACAACGGCGTTGACCCGGACGATATGGTAATGATTTACGGCGCGGATGCCGTGCGAATTTTCGTGCTGTTTGCCGCTCCGGTCGAAAATGATTTTGTTTGGCAGGAAACGGGCATTGACGGCGCAGTCAGGTTTTTGCAGAGAGTTTATCGCTTTGTTTATCGCTGGCACGAAGCGTTGAGAAATAGCGGCGAGCGGTTAGTGGAAAGTGATAAGTTAGAAAAATCGGAGACCTCTGCGACGACTGCCGAGCAAAGCAACGATGCGCGGAAGCTGCGCCGGAAAACGCATCAGACGATAAACCGCATCACGGAAAATTTTGAAAGCGGACAGTTTAATACGCCGATTGCCGCGTTGATGGAATTGTCAAACGCTCTGGGCGATTTTAAAGACGAGCCGCAGGCAGCGAGCGAAAGCGATTTATTCGCTATAGACGAAGCAATAAGAAGTTTGACTTTGATGCTCGCGCCGTATGCGCCGCACATCGCGGAAGAATTGTGGGAAGTTTTAACCGGAAGCGCAGAAGGCATTTTGCAGTCGGGCAAAAAATTTCCCGTCGCCGATGAAACTCTGGCGAAAGCCGACGAAATCGAGATTCCGGTTCAGATAAATGGCAAACTGCGCTCGCGCGTCACGGCTTCGCCCGAAACTTCGCGGGAAGATTTAGAAGCGATGGCTTTGGAGGACGCGAAAGTTAAGGAACACACCGACGGAAAGCAAATCGTAAAAATTATCGTCGTGCCGAGCCGTCTTGTAAATATCGTGGTGAAATGATTGATTTTTGTCGATAAAGCAAGAAGTACGGACAGCTTCACTACAGTCGAGTTATATTCTCCGCAATTAATGAACCGATGCTTTATTGTCCTAAATAATCAGCAAACTTATGAAGAAGCGGCGCATAGGTTTTGTCTCAAAGACGGCGCAAGGTTACTTCCCGCACCGTCTTCTGGAAAATCCGCAAATTAAATGAGCGGCGTTTTTTCAAAAATTTTGAACAGAAATTTGCAGACCGGCGAAGAAGACGGAAATCATCAGCGTTACCGGTGTCCGCACGAAAGACGATTTAGGAACTGTTTTCGGAACATTCGAGCCGAACCGAAAATTCTAATTTCAACTGTATTTTTCAAATAAAGCGCGGGAAAATCTTTTTCCTGCGCTTTTTGTTTCTGTGTTATCAAATTGAAATCAACCGTCAATGGAAATAGTTTTAATCGCGGAATAAAACGACGGTTTTTTGCACTCGTATATAAAAGAGATTTTAAATCAGTCGATTTTGATGCTAATGTTTAATGTGTCGGTTTTTATCACATTCATAATTTGCGCTTGCAGAACATTGGTTAAGAGAGGTTTTAATGAAAAGATTTTCTACTAATTTAGTTTTTTTTACGTTGCTGAACATCGCGTTTTCTGGTTTTACCGCTTGCACAAACAATACAACAAGTCCTTCAAATGTTTCGGTTGACGGGGATAATAGAACTTCAACGGAAACCAAAAACAACAATTATCCGCCCGCGCCGTCCGCGATTATGCAGGCGGAACTCAGAGATTTAGACGGTAATACTTTTAAACTCGAAGATAAAAAAGGAAAGGTTGTGTTAGTAAATTTGTGGGCAATCTGGTGCGGACCGTGCGTTGCGGAAATGCCGGAATTCGCTAAAATGCAAGACCAATACAGAGACAAAGGATTTGAAGTGGTTGGACTAAACACCGGCACGCAGGACGGGGAAGAGGAACCAGCCGAAAATATAAAGAGCTTTGTCGAGAAAAGGAAAATAAATTACCAGATGGGTTACGGCACCGAGGAAATTTTCGACGAATTTGATAAAAAAACCCGAATCGGCGGCATTCCCCAAAGTATGCTTCTCAACCGGGAAGGACAAATGACTCTTATTGTCGGCGGCGGCGGTTCTCGCGTTCTCAACCAAATAAAAGAAGCAGTCGAAAAAACGGTTAATGAGCAGTGAAGTGAAAAGTGAAAAGTTTTTAGTTATTCACTTTTCACTTTTAGTTATTCACTATTCACTATTTTCGGTTCGACTAAAATTGTTTTAAAGCTCGCAAGGCTTACCAACCCCGCGCTTGCACCTTTGGGTTTATTCACAAATTTTTTTTGCGTGTAATGCACGGCGACTTTCGGCTGCTCTCTGGCGTGGCTGAAAAAAGCGGCAATCTGCGCGGCTTCGAGCAGGGTTTTGTGCGGTATTTCCTGGCGGTTCGGATTTTTGATGACGACGTGCGAACCCGGATAATCTGCCGCGTGCATCCACAAATCCGCAGACTTGGCAATGCGAAACGTCAAAAAATCATTGTCTTTTGCAACTTTTCCGACCAGAATTTCAAAACCTTCCGAAGACTTGTAACTTCTCGCGCCTTTGAAATTCTCGTTTTGTTTTTCCTTTGATTTGACGGCAGGTTTCTCAGGCTTTTCGCCCAAAAATTCCGTCAGAAAGCCTTCGTCTTCTTCGGCAATCGCCGCTTCGAGTCGGTCTTTTTGCAGCCGCAAATTATCAATTTCCCGACCTGCGATTTCCAGCCGTTTCGAGATTTCCGTCTGCGCATTTCTGGCTTTTGTGTAGCGTTTGAAAAACTTCTCGGCGGCTTCTGTGAGCGAAAGATTTTCCTCCGTTTTTATTTCAATCGTCGGCGTATTTTCGTCAAAAAAATCAGTTAGAAAAATTTTATCGCCGTCGCGTCCGGCAGTTGCCAAATTCGCTAAAATCAAATCTCCAAAACGTTTCCATTTCGCAGCGTCGCCGTGATTTTCCAAATCCTGATTTAGTTTTTTTACTAATCTTCCGTTTTTTGCAAGTTCTTGATTTAACTTGCTTCGCGCCGAATGTGCTTTAGCTTGAAAAATCTTTTCAGCTTCTTTATTTAGAAAATAATTGTCCAACGCCTCAGAGAGATTTTCGAACTTGCCTTGCAGAAAAATCTCCTCATCTCCCTTTCTCCTTTTCTCCTCTACTTGAATTTTCATCTCTCGAAAAGGCGGCGCGTATTTATCGGCAATTTCCTGACCTGAGCCGGAATTTTCGCGGGAAGCATCGAGAATAAAATCGTTTTTGTCCAGCAAAAATAAATTTGCCGAGCGTCCCGTCAGTTGAACGATGAGTGAATAATTTTCCGCTTGACCGAGTTCGTCCTGTGCCGAAAAAAAGAAACGCAAAATACGTTCACCTTCCAATTTTTCAATCGTTTCTAAAACGGCATTCGCCAATCTTTTTCTGAGAAAAAGAACAAAAGGCTGGTTGTTTTTCGATTGCTTTTCGAGGTCGCGCACGCGGCGTTTTATCAAATAAATGCGCGGCGCGGAAGGCTCAATGCTGATAAAAAGATATTGCGAATCGTGGAGGCGAAAATCAATCGCCATTTGAAAACGCGAGAGGAGAAAAATTTTGCCGAACTTTTGTCTGATTAAAACGGACGCAAGTTCGGCGCAGATTTTTTTGACAGTTTTTTCGTTCACAATACATAGCTTAAAGTTCAAGGTCAAAGTTCAAAGTCGGCATTCAAAACCTTGAACTTTGAGCTTTGAACCTTGAACTATTCTTCCTTGACGACAATCGTTCCCGAAACAAGGTCGTGAACGGCGCGTTTTTCCTCATTAAACGGCAAAGTAAGAAATCCGATGCCGCCGAAAGCCAGCGATAAAAGATAAACTGCCGAACTGACCGCCGCTTGATGGAGCGTCGGGTAATCTTCGCCTTCGACGTCAATCAATTCCAACGAAAAAATCCGCATTCCGAAAGTTTTGCCATACATACTGACAGTCGTAGTCAAATAAACGAACATTATAACCGCGCATGTTGCCAGAAAAGCGAAAATTCCGGCGAATGAACTCCAGCCTTCACTCATCAAAATAAAAGGCGCAAGCAAAATCAAACTCAAAAATGAACCGATAATCAAATCGAAAAGTCCGGCGTTAAAGCGCAATGCAAACGGCACACAATCATCACTTTCTTCGATTTCGGGTTCTTCGGTTTGAACGATTTCTTCGGTTGAGACAAACTTGTTTTCAACTTTTTTCTTCTCTTCGACTTTTATTTCTTCGCCAACGAAAACTGCGGGATTATCTTCAAAATTCGTCACGATTTTTGCCGGTATTGGTAAAGGCGGCGGTTTATTAGTATCCAAATCCTTCGTTTTCGTATGTAGAGATGTTGCAAGTTTCGGTTTGACCGTCGCATTAACCGTAGCTTTTACATCTGCGTCATTTGTTTTTGCCGCGATGTAAAAGGGATAATTTTTAATAGCCTTTGCCGGTGCAGGCGCGGGCGCAACCGTAGTCTCTTCTTCGACAAGAAATTTTTGGCGCGAGTTTTTGATGCGTTCTAGTGCGCTTGCCAATTTCGGATTGCCAGTTTGAGCAGTTTTGGGTTCCGCTACTTCTTCGACAGTCTCAATTTTTAAGGCAGTTGCGCCTTTAATAACTAAATTCGGTTGACAGGACGGCAAAACAGCCAGGTTTTCCGAAGCGTTTTCGGTGCGCTCGTGACGCTGGCGCACGGTGTTTTGAAGCTGCAACCGCCATTCGGGAAGCGTCGCATTCGCGGTATGAAATTCAACCAAAGTCGGACTTGTCAGTTTTGTAGAAATTAAATTAGATACCGATTTGGCTTTACTCGTTTCCGGTTGATTCGCAGTTTTGTTTTCTTTATCTTTATTCGAGAAGGTAGAATTTATTTTTGCTTCTACCTTCACAGGTTTTGCTGTCGGATAAACTTTATTTACAAGGTCTGGACGCACCGAATCGCTTATCATAGTTCCGCAACTCGGACAAACCGACAACGTAACGGCATTGTTTCTATTACAAACGGGACAATTCATAG
This sequence comes from Pyrinomonadaceae bacterium, assembly GCA_035575965.1. Lineage (GTDB taxonomy): Bacteria > Acidobacteriota > Blastocatellia > Pyrinomonadales > Pyrinomonadaceae. The sequence continues at coordinate 18,424 of DATLXD010000379.1, forward strand.
TTTTGAAAAGATGTAAATATCAGAAAAGTTTTCTACAGGTCTAGGGAAATTCAGCGAAATGAAAAACTGAGTGGATATTATCAGAAATTACTTTAACTCGTCAACAGTAAATTTAAGCAAAATAAGAGTGATATTTGAATTTTGAATTTTGGATTATTAACTCGCTGCTAATTGTTAGTCGTTCGTTGCGATTGATAAGCATCGAACAATTGACCGCGAACGACAAACGATTTCCAATCCAAAATTCAAAATCAAAGTGGCTGTCTGCCCGCAAAGCCAGCTTCAACCTCGTGCCACCATTCTATTTGCTCGTTTTCGCCAAGTTTCCAGCAGAGCAAAACGACGTGACCGTCGCGCATACAGGGAAAATCAATCAAACCGCGTGAATAATCTTTTAACTCGATGCCTAGTTCGTAAAATTCGGTCGTCAGCTTACCGATTTCATAAAGACATTTGACATAAACCGAGCCGCTTTCCATACCCCCGCCGCCAAACTCCGCCGCCGTTGCCGCCGCTTTTGCCGAATCCCGAAACACGGCGATGCTGTCGTAACGCGCTCTGATTCTTTCGAGCTTCGGACGGATTACGGGCAATAAATCGTTTGCTTCTTCAACCGTAAAAAGTTTCATCTTTCGTCCGTTACGCGTACTAAATCGGAAAAATTCTCCGTTTCATCTTCAACATAATTCGACTCAAAGCGAAGGCTGTTGGCGGTTTGAGGAAAATTCTTTTCCGTATTCGGGCGCAATACATCGGTCGGCAAAATTTCTTCGGGCGGCACGAAAGACGGAGCGTCGTATTGCCCGCTTTGCGAATCTTTGCAGACGAGTTCGGCAATATCGCCCAAATCGATAAAAAAATCCGCGACATCAATCAAGCGCGGCGCGGTATTCGAGCGAAAACCGGCGACTTCTACGCGACAACCTTTATACGCGACGGCGTTTAAGGCATAAACAAAATCTTCGTCGCCCGAAACCAAAACCGCCGTATCGTAGCGTCCGGCGAGACTCAACATATCAACCGCGATTTCGACATCAAGATTTGCTTTTCGCGTGCCGTCGTAAAAAGTTTTCAGCTCCTTTTGCACAACTCGAAAACCGTTGCGACGCATCCAGAGAAGAAAACCTTGCTGGCGTTCCGCGCCCGCGTCGACTCCCGTATAAAAAAACGCCCGAAGCAATCTTCCGTCTCCAAGAAGGAGGCGCAGAAGTTTGTTGTAATCAATGTCTAAATTATGAAAACGCGCCGCGTGAAAAAGATTGTTTCCGTCAATAAACACCGCCACGCGCCCGCGATGCCCAAATTTCCAAGACGGATTGCTCATCATATCAAACTGCATTTGATTAAACCTTCTTTTGTAAAAATTTTCGAGATAAATCGAACTGCAGTCGGATTTTGAGAAAAGACGAATCGAAAGTTTTATTTTGATTTTTATACTTTAAAACCTTGAAAGTTTTTACTACAAATCAATGTATAATTTACAATTGAAAGCTAGAAAATGATTTTTCAAAAATACTTTTTTTATTAAATTGTTTTCGTTTTTTCTTAAAAATTAACCACAGTTTTATTAAATAATCGTGTAATAGTGTGCCTTTTCGCTTAGCAAACGGTCAAGCGATTCTTTTAATAAGATACTCGTTTTCCGACTTATAATCAAAAAATATGGAGAAGAAAGCCGAAAAAATTCACGCAGACCAATGGCTCAAGGATTTGCCGATTCAGGCGGAAAATCCCGCGTTCAAACCCGAAGAAATGATTATTTGCCGGAAATGCGAGCAGACAAATCCGCCAACGCGCCTCGACTGTTTTTACTGCGGTGAGCAACTGGAATTCAGCGAAGCGCAAAGCGAATTTGCGAAAACTTGAGAATTGGGAGCAAGGATTTAATCTTATTTATTCGCCCGATTCGCAAAATTTTGATGAATCAAAATTTTCTGCATATGCGAAAATTCTGAAATGCAAAAGTGAATTTTTGCAGAAATTAATCGCTTCGAAAGTTTGGGAAATGTCTGGCAAGTTGGGGAAAGAACCGATTCGCAAGGTATGAAAACAGAAGGCTTCGGAAATTTCATCCGGGAAACGTCACAACGATAAATAAAGCGATAAATAATTTGTCGCAATTTACAAAGTATTCGCGCCTGCAATGGCAGCATTTATGAAGAAAAAGTTAAAAGTTAAAAGTTTAAAGTTTAATGTCGAAGACCGAAAACCGAAAACCGAAGACAAACAAGCAAATTCCGCAATCCGCAATCCACAATCCGCAATTCTGTTCGGCGTTTTGCCTGTCTTGGAAGCCTTGCGCTCGGAAAACCGCCGCATTGAGAAAATTTTTGTTGCCGACGGTGCAAAAGAAAAACGTCTTTTTGAAATTTTGGATTTGGCGCAGAGAAAAAGCGTGCAGTTTCAAAAAGTTCCGCGTGAAAATTTTTCGCGTTATGTTGAAAACGGCGCAAATCATCAAGGCGTTATCGCATTTGTGGCGGCAGCAAATTATGTTGACGCGGAAAAACTTTTGGAGGAAATTTATGCAAAGGAAAACGCTTTGATTGTGGTTTTGGACGGCGTGGAAGACCCGCGAAATTTAGGCGCGATTTTGCGCGGTGTCGAATGCGCGGGTGCGGACGGTGTTTTTATTCCCGAGCGCCGCGCTGTCGGTTTGACCGAAACGGTTGCGAAATCTTCGGCAGGCGCAGCCGAGTATGTCAAAGTTGCCAAGGTCGCCAACATAAATCGCTTGATTGACAAACTGAAAGAGCATAACATCTGGGTTATTGGCGCGAGCGGCGAAGCTGAAACGGATTATACCGATTGGGATTGGACGCGGAGTTCGGCACTTGTTTTGGGCGGCGAAGGCAAAGGCTTACATCGTCTTGTGGCGGAAAAGTGCGATGCTTTAGTGAAAATTCCGATGCGCGGAAAAATCGAATCTTTGAACGTCTCGGTTGCCGCCGGCGTAATACTTTTTGAAGCAGTCAGACAAAGAGTTCAAAGTTCAAAGTTGAAAATGAACAATTAAACTTTGAACCTTGAACTTTAAGGAAAAATTATGTTTTGTCCGAAATGTGGAACACAAAATCCCGAAACCGGAAATTTTTGTCGTAGTTGCGGAACTGATTTAGCGACGGTTTCCGATGCTTTAATAGGGAAAATAAACAGTAAAAATCAAGGCTTTGGAATGATACAACCGATACAGCCGATGCAACCCATGCAGTTGTGGGACAAGAAGGGAAAACCCGTTCACTGGGAAAGTGCCATCGTCAAGATATTTACCGGTTTGGCTTTTTTGATTGTAGCGGCGGTTTTGGGAATTACGGGAATCGCCGGCGGAAAGTTTTGGTGGTTCTGGATGCTGATTCCCGCTTTCGGTTCGCTCGGAAGCGGAGTCGCGCAGTATATCCAACTTAAAAAATCCGAAAAGAATAACGTCCTTATTTCCACTCAAGAAACAAATCAAACATTTGCCCCTGTTTCAAACGCCGCTCTGCCGTCTTCGCAAACCGATTATGTCAAACCGCAAGGCTCTACTTACGACACGGGCGAACTTGCTGCGCCGCCGAGCGTCGTCGAAGCCACAACCAGACATTTGGAGATAAATTCGGAAGGCGAAACGATGACTTTGCCGAAAACAGAAAGAGAATAATCGTGAGGTTTACTCGCCTTGCTCACAAGCTAGCTTTGATTCTGCAATATAGTAAGTTCCGCCATCGGCTATTATCTCAACCCAATTCCTAACATTCGGAAGATTCGATGCTACTTGAAAACCCGTCATAACAACTTGCGTGCCGTCGTCCGCCGTCCCTGCATTCGTACTTGAGCCGCCATCACAGTTTTGCATATCGCAATTTGCATGAAGATTTACTTTTTTTGCGCCCATAACGGAACACGAAATACCTTGAGAATTATTTCTAACCTTTGAGCTTTGCCATTCTAAAATCAACATTTTTAGTATAAAAGCTGCAATGCCACTTTGATATACCCTTAAATTTAGTTTCCGCTTAAAAGATTTTATTAAGAGAAATTACAATTATCTTTTTACTAAAACTCTCGCGCTTCCCGCGTTGCCATTCGCATCAAAAACTCGCAGAGAAACCGAATACTCACCCGCATTTTTCAGAGGAATTTCCAGAGAATAACGCTCACGTGCGCCGTCGGAAATTCCATCATCGGCATAAATTTCCTGCCAATCGCCGCCGTTGACGCTGTATTCGGCGTTGTTTAGAAAACTTGACGAATCGTTTGCTTCAAAAGTTACACGCGCACGGTCGCCAGCGATTTGGGGCGTTCCGATTGCTGTAACCGTCGGCGCGGTGTTGTCAATATCAATGGGTTCGCTTATTTTTTCGCCTGAAAGACTTTGCGTAGCCGGATTTGAAGGCGAATCGTTTGCCGTAATCTTGAAAATATAACGTCCGTCAGCAAGTGCCGCGCCGTCGAGCGTAAAGAAGTTTTCGCGCTGGTTTTCGCGTAGCAGTTTGAAATTATTTTCGCTGGCTTCGCGGTAATAAACGCTGTATTCGAGACGGTCGCCGTTGCGGTCTTCCGCCGTCCACTGCAAAGCCCGCGCACCGCGTTGATAAGTTCTGCGCGGCGGAATGTTCATTGCCGAAGGTAGTCCGAAAACCGTCGGGTCAAGCCCTGAATTTTCGATGTTCGGGTCAATCTGAATCGGCGGATTTGCCAGCAGTCCGACATTAGTTGGCAAAATTTGAATCGAAAGAACTTCGGGCGCGATGTTTCTGGCTAGATATGAAACATTCACTTCATTCAAACTCACCAAACCAGACGAACTCGAAGAATTCGACGAACTTTTCAAAATCGCCCGCCACTGCAAAAATTTCGCCTTTGGGCTGGAAACCTGCGCTCCTTTTTGGTCTGTCAGATTCGCGCTCCAATCGCTCCACGTTTCGTCGGTTTTTTCGGTGTTTCCGCTTCGGGTTTGCAGCACGACATTTCCATTTGAACGCCACCAGATTCTGCCCCAGTTCGCGGTCACTTTCGCGTCTAAAACGGATGATTCGTAGCTTGCTTCGGCAGCCGTTTCAGCATTGACGCGATAAAGTTTGCCTTGATTACTCGAAGTTGCAAACATTTGATTGCCGCGCATTTGAAAAGTCGAAATTTGTCCTTCGTTTGATTGCAGCAAAAGAGTTTCCTGCCCGGTATTCGTTACCGAATAAATTCGTCCCTTGTCGGATGTTCCAATCAAAACCCCGTTTCCATTTGTATTTGCCACGACCGAAAACGCCGTTACGCTTGGCGAATTCCAAATAATATTGCTTCCGCCGTCGGGCAAAATTCTGTAAATCGCGCTTTTTGCGCCTGACAAATCATAACGGCTTTTCGGCGGCGGCTCGGCTTGAGGCGCAGTTGTTTCAGGCGGAGCGGTTGAACTTTCCGTCGCTGTCGATATAGCGGGTTTTGCGGCAGATGCCGCGTCGCTAACCGCCAGCGCATAAACAGAACCATCGTTACCGATTGAAATCTGGTGAATTTCCCTCAAACTCGAATCCAGCAGAGCAAACGGTTTGCCGTCGGGCGAAAATCTCAAAACCAAACCTTTCGCGTCCGTTCCCGCGTAGAGATTGCCTTGTTTGTCTGCCGCCAAAGAAATAATGTGCGTTTCGCTCGTATCGAAAAACAGGGAAGTTTCAGGTGTTACGTTTGCCGATTTTACTCGATAAATTTTACCGTTTTCGCCTGTTCCGATTGCCAAACTTCCGTCATTCAAAACTGCCAAAGACCAGATATATTTTTCCTTCGGCTCGAAGAAAACTTCCGGCATTCCGTTTGCGGGAATCCGGTAAACCTTGCCGTCGGGCGAAGTTCCAGCGTATAACGCGCCGTCTTTCCCAATCGTCAACGCCGAAACATTAAGTTCATTTAAATTCGCAAACATTTTGCCGCGTCCGCTCGCGTCTACGCGAAAAATTCTGCCATCGCCGCCCGTTCCCAAAAAGACATTGCCGGACGCGTCAACCGCGCTTGACCAAACGTAAGATTGTTCGGTGTTGAAAACTTCCACTAATTTCGGCGCGAGGCTTATTGTTCCGGCATCGCTTATCGAAACGCCTTTCGCATCGCCTTTTAAAACTTCAGCGCGTGTATCAACCGACCAGATTGCCGGCTCGCTTGATTTTGCCGGAAAGACGCACAAAAGAATCGTAAGAACAAAGTAAATAATATTTTTCATTGGATGATTGCTGGATTTTTTGCCAGATAAACTAAATTTTCTTCGCCGTCAATTTTCTCGATTCCGCGTTTTGTAAAACCGATTTTCTCCAAAACCTTTTGCGAAGCGACATTTTCCAAATTGGTGATGGCAATCGTTTCATTAAATTTTAGCCGTTCAAAACCGTAACGCAAACAAGCCTCGGTTGCTTCCGTCGCAAAACCCTTTCCCCAAAATTTTCTGGCAAAAAGATAGCCGAGTTCGATTTCCTGCGTTCCGTGCGGACGCGCAAAGCCGCAGCTTCCGACGATTTCCTGATTTTCCTTCAACACAATCGCCCAACGACAAAATCCGTTTTCTGTTTGATAATTCTCCGCCCAGCGCAAAAACTCGTCGGCTTGCTCAAGGATTTCGTAAGGCTTGCCCGTGCCGAGATATTTCATAACTTCGGCATCGCCGCAAATCTCGAATAACTTTGGCGCGTCGTCAAGCGTCCAGGTCCGCAAAATCAAGCGTTCAGTTTCGAGAATTTTTACCATTTCAAATTAAACGCCGACAAATTTGGCATAAATCGAACGTGCCGTCGAAATATCGTCAGTTCCGCTAATAATAGCGCGTGCATCCCGGAAAATTGTCAGTTCGTATTCGCCGACGGTTAGACGCAAAAGATGTTCGTTTTGTTTCACTTCGCCCGAGTTTTCAAGTTTCTCCGCCAGATTTTCTAAATCAATTTGCACCGGATTCGGCGGAGAAATCTGCACGGCATGACGCCCGCACAAAACGGCGGAAAATTCCGTGTTTTCGGCATTGAGAAATTCAAAATTTCTTTGCCCACAGGTTTTGCAGTCGGTGTTTGGTTTTCCAAGCTTTATTTTCCGCCAATCGTTTTGCCAAACGTCGAATTGCATCAAACTTCGATGCAGCTTAACGACATTTCCGGTCAAAATTTTTAAGGCTTCGGTTGTTTGAACGGCTGAAACTGTCGAAATAATCGGCTGAATCACGCCCGCCGTATCGCACGTCGGCGAAGTTCCCGCGCCAGGCATTTCCTCAAAAATGCAGCGCAGACAAGGCGTTTCGTTTGGAATTATCGTCATCGTCGCGCCGTAGGACGAAACCGCCGCGCCGTAAATCCAGGGTTTACCCGATTTTACGCAAGCATCGTTTATCAAATAGCGTGTTTGAAAATTGTCCATGCCGTCCAAAACCAAATCACAATCTTTCATCAAACTTTCGATGTTTGAATAATTTACATCGGCGACGATTGATGCGACTTCTATTTCCGAATTGATTTTATATAAGCGATCTTTCGCCGCAACCGCTTTCGGAAGTTTTTCCTTCGAGTCCTTTTCGCTGAATAAAGTTTGTCTTTGCAGATTTGAAAACTCGACAAAATCGCGGTCAACGATTCTTAAAAATCCGACACCGGCGCGTGCGAGAGTTTCGGCGTGCGAGCATCCGAGCGCGCCGCAGCCGACAAT
>DATLXD010000380.1:0-3430 GCA_035575965.1 Pyrinomonadaceae bacterium
GTTTATGGCATTTTATCCGGGACCGGGAATCGGCGGGCATTGTATTCCGCTCGACCCGCATTATTTAAGCTGGAAAGCGCGTCAACACGGTTTCGATTCGCAGTTTATATCACTCGCCGAACAAGTAAATTCGGGAATGCCAAAATACGTCGTCAAACTCGTCGCCGACGCACTCAACAATGAACGCAAAGCCTTGAACGGTTCAAGAATTTTAATTTTAGGTGTCGCCTACAAAAAAGACATTGACGATATGCGCGAAAGTCCTGCGCTTTCCGTCATTGATTTGCTGCGCGCGAAAGGCGCGCTCGTTAGCTATCACGACCCGTTCGTGCCGGAAGTTCACTTCGACCACGCCTACACAATCGGCGCGGGCGACCCGCTTTTTAATTCGGAATTGACCGATAATTTAATAAAATCATCGGATTGCGTAATCATCTGCACCGAACATTCAGACGTTGATTATCCAAGAGTTTTGAATCACGCTTCGCTCGTCGTCGACACGCGCAACGCGCTTTCGGAAAAACTCCGTGACGCGAGCAACGCCAAGATTGTACGCCTTTGACATTTAATATTTACTGGGGCGAAACGAATGCGGAAAAAATCAAGCAAACCGCATTTGAAGTTTTATTACAAAAGACCGATTCAAAAGACAAAAAAGTTCCGCCGTTTTGCTATCCCAAAACGGCGGAACTTTTTTGTGATACTTTGCCGAAAATGAAATAGCCGTGAAAATGCACAAAAGCACAAAATTATCTTATGTTATTTTTGCGTCTTTTGTGAATCTTTGCGGCTGACGTTTATTTTTGTCCGCCTTGCTCCATCGGATAACCAGCATCTTTCCAAGCCTTTGTTCCGCCAACCAGAGCATACGCATTCGTGTAACCTTTTTCTTTTAATTTCTGTACCAAACTGGCACTTGTGTGTTCAGCCGGTCAGGAACAATAAGCGATAACTTTTTTATCCTTCGGAACTTCCGTGTAGCGAGTTTGAATAGCTTCAGCGGGAACGTTTATCGCGCCTTTGATGTGTTCTGTTCGATACGAAGGCTCAGCGCGCGTGTCAACAAACACCACTTTTCCAGCGTCAAAATCTTTCTTGGCATCTGCCAGACTAATGCGCGGAGCTTCGTCGCCGTGTTCGTCGCCGTGTTCGGTTGCCGCCGAATTGATTTTCGCAACCGGCGCGGTGTTTGCCGTCTGCGTATTAGTTTTGACCGCTTCCGGTTTGTCCGTTGTCGTTGAGCTTTGACATTGGAGCATCGATAGTCCAAATGTCAGCGTCAGCATAATCGTTAAAATAAATTGCATTTTTTACCTCCAAGATTCAGTTGCCAATTATCATTTATCATTTATCAATCAAGAATTGTCAATCGTCGGCTCGCCGCCGACAACTTGCGTCGGATATTTTCCGTTCCAGCACGCGACGCACGACGAATTTTTTTCAAAGCCAATCGCGTCTAACATTCCCGTCAAAGAAAGATAACCGAGCGAGTCGGCTTCGATGTAACGGCAAACTTCTTCGACCGACATTTGCGCGGCGATTAAGTCGGCTTTGCGCGGCGTGTCAACTCCGTAATAACACGGCGAAACGGTCGGCGGACACGAAATTCGCACGTGAACTTCTTTTGCGCCCGCTTCGCGCACCATTTGGACGATTTTTTTTGAAGTCGTGCCGCGCACAATTGAATCGTCAACCAAAACAACGCGCTTGCCTTGAATCAAATTACGAATCGGATTCAGTTTTAAACGCACGCCGAAAGAGCGAATGCTTTGCGACGGCTCGATAAAAGTGCGTCCAACATAATGATTGCGAATAATCGCGTGGCGAAAAGTAATATTTGACCGCGCCGCGTAACCGATTGCCGCCGCCACGCCCGAATCGGGAACAGGCACAACCAAATCGGCTTCGACGGGATGTTCGATTGCCAATTGCTCGCCCATTTTGTGACGCGATTCGCTGACTGAACGCCCGAAAATTATCGAATCGGGACGCGAAAAATAAACATGCTCAAAGGCGCAGACAGACTTCGGTTTTTCTTCAAAAGGAAAAAATGATTGAAGACCGTTTTCGTCCACAACGAGCATTTCGCCCGCTTTTATTTCACGCACATATTCCGCGTCAATCAAATCAAACGCGCACGTTTCCGACGCGACGCACCACGCATCTTTTAATTTCCCCAAGTTCAACGGGCGAAATCCGCGCGGGTCGCGCACGGCGATTAACGAATCAGGCGTTAAAAACAAAAGCGAAAACGCGCCTTCAGTTTCCTTTAAAACTTTTGCAATTGCTTCGATAACATCATCGGCTTCGCATCTGGCAATCGAATGCAGGATAGTTTCCGTGTCGGACGTGGAAGAAAAAATTGCGCCTGCTCGTTCTAACTCTTTTCTCTTTTGAGGCGCAAACGGTAAATTTCCGTTATGACAAATTGCAATTTTTCCGTGTTGGCAGGCGACGGAAAACGGCTGAACTTCACGAATCGTATTTCTTCCGGCGGTCGAATAGCGCGTGTGTCCGATGGCACTCGCGCCCGTCAGCGTTTTTAAAACGTCTTCACCCAAAACATCGGCAACAAGTCCCATCGAGCGGAATTGATGCAAATTTTCGCCGTCGCTCGAAACGATTCCGCACGCTTCCTGCCCGCGATGCTGAAGCGCGAAAAGTCCGAGCTGCGTTAATGTCGAGGCTTCCGCGTGTCCGAAGATTCCGAACACGCCGCATTCTTCGTGAAATTTGTCGGGCAGAAAATCCATTTAGATATAGATAATTTGATTCTTCATTTCGTCCGCCGTGAAGTCGTTTAGAATTTTCAATAACAATTCTGCAATATCGTGCGGCTGACGCTGAACGGCAATAATTATTCCGTAATGTGTTTGAGATTCGGTAAAATATCGCTGCATTAATTCTTCAAAATCAAGACGATTGTGCGTTACAATCACGCTTTGCCGACTGACGGCATATTCGAGTTGCTGCAAGTCGCTTTGACCTTTGCGTCCGAGTTCATCGGTTGTGGCTGCTTGAAAACCTTGTGAACGAATTAGTTCGGCGATTAAAATATCAACGTCTTCGTCCAGGTAGAGTTTGATAAAAATATCATTCACAAATTTTTCATAAGCGGGTGAAGCAATTCTTCAGGAACGCGATTTCGTGCAATATAATCGTCAATTTCCGGTTGATTGTCGTAGTAATAACTCATTGCCTCGAAAACCTGCGCTAATGTCAAATGCGGCAAACCGCGCACCAGGTCTTCGGGCGTATAACCCAAACGCCATTTTTCGACAATTGAACGAACAGGCGTGCGCGTGCCTTTGATAATCGGCTCGCCGCTCAAAATTTCTTTGTTCGACGTGATGTAACGATATGCGACTGCGGTATCCATAAGCCGATTTTAACAGAAAAGAAATTATAGATAAACACGGATTTGTTTTTC
>DATLXD010000381.1:0-7676 GCA_035575965.1 Pyrinomonadaceae bacterium
GAGTGTTTTCACGTTTTGATAAATTGGCAAAGAACTATTTGAGTTTTGTTCAATTTGCCGGCACCATCGTCTGGCTTAGATAGTTATGTCAACTGAACCTAATGATAAAAAAAATTATCAAAATAATTTGGGAAAAATTGAATCCTATGACGCGACTGAAAATCATTCGCGGCACGCAAACAAAGTTCACAGTTTCGGTGGCAGCGGTTGTCCTCAATGAAAACGAGGAAGTTCTGCTACTAAACCACCTTTTGCGTTCCGATTTGAGTTGGGGCATTCCGGGCGGATTTATCGAGCGCGACGAACAGCCCGAAGCCGCAGTCAGGCGCGAGATTCGGGAGGAAACAGGTTTAGAACTCGAAAACATACAAATGATTCGGGTGCGGACGGCAAACCGTCACTTTGAAATACTCTTCCGTGCAAGTCCGGTCGGCACAGCCAGAGCGCAAAGCCTGGAAATAAACGAATTGGGTTGGTTTAAAGTTGATGAAATGCCCGTAAAAATGAGCCACATTCAAAAACAAATCGTAGAGAAAGTGTTAAATTCCGAATATAAAATCTCGGCAGATTGAATTCGCAAATTCAAAATTTATGATATTTATCATATAATTTTGAAATAATTTTAGAATTTTATAAACAGGAGAATTTAAATGGTAGATTTAATTCCTTCGTCTGAATCGGTAATGAAAATTTTACAAAATACCGGCGCGTATCGTCAAGGTCACTTCGTGTTTCCGAGCGGAAAACACGCTTCGCATTATTTTCAGATGCCGCTTGCCTTTCGTTATTATGACAACTCGCGGGTTTTGTCGGTTGGTTTGAGCCGAAAATTTCGGATGGAAAAAGCGATTTCCAGCCGCTTACCGAAAATTTCGATTATCAGTCCGAGTCCGGGCGGCATTCCGGTCGCGTTTGCCGTGCGCGAAGCACTGGGCGCAGACCAAATTTACTGGGCGGAAATTGAAAACGGCAAGCGTCAATTTCGTCAGTATTTAAAGGAAGGCGATATTTACCCGTGTATTATAGTTGACGACCTTATCCGAACCGGAAGAGCGATTCAGGAAACGGCGGTATTAGTCAAAGAGCTTGGCGCGGAAATTATCGGTTGCGGTGCGATTGTCCGTTTTGAAGATGCGCCGAGCGAAGTTGAAGGCGTCAAAATTCAATCCTTAGCCGAATTTGACTCAAATTTTTACGATTCGGCGGAAGACTGGAAAGCAGCGGAAGGAAACGACGCGCCGGAAGAAACTGTCAGATTTTAACGGAATTCAAACGAAGCGCAAAATTCTTTTGTCTCGTCAAGTGTTGCAAGCAATCGGATAATGTGTGAAAATTTCCCTTACAGATGTTCTTTTAACAGGAGATTTTCCCCAAGTGAAATCAGAACTTGAAAAGCTAATCGAATTACAAAAGACGGACACCAACATCCGCAAATTAAAAAAAGCCATTGACACCGCAGAAGCGAGGCGTGCAAGTATCGGACAAGAGTTTGAACAGCACGCCTCTTCTATTCGTGAAATACAACAAAAGCGCGACACGGCGCAAGCCAAACGCACAGAGTTTGAAGGACAAATCGCCGAAAATAAAACGTATCTCGAACGCGCCAACCGCAACTTAAAAACCGCGACTGACCAAAAACAATACGAAACCGCAATGCGCGAAACCGACGCTTTGCAAAAACAAATCTCCGCGCTGGAAACGCAGGTTTTGGAACGAATGACCGAATCAGAAGAAGTCGAAAAGGTTTTAGCGGAACGCAGCGAAGAAATAAACAGTCTGGAGTCAAATCAAAAAACGGCGTTAGCAGGTTTTGATAAGGAAGTCGCCGCGAATAAAAAAGAATTTGAAATCGAAACAAAAAAACGCCACGAAGTTTTTATCACTCTGCCGTCACAAATGGCTTCGATTTATAACCGCCTCGCGCAAAGAAGCCGCGACGGAATCGCCGTCGCCGAAGTCGTGGGCGGCTCGTGCAGCGCGTGTTTTATGAAACTGCGCCCGCAAATGCAAGTGCAGCTAAAAACCAGCGATAAAATTATGACGTGCGAAAATTGCACCAGAATTTTGTATATCGCGCCCGAAGCCGAATCGAAAGCTGTCAGCCAGGATTCTTAAAATCGTTATTCAAAAAGTTAGAAATTTCAATTTGCAAAATTTAGATTTGACAACAATTAGACTTAGAATTATTCTAAATCTAACTCAAGGACAATGAAAAACGCACAGGCAAAAATCGAAGATTTAGGTTTGACGAAACAGCGCGAAGTTGTTTTGCAAGTTATCCGCGACGAAGAAGAGCATCTGACGGCGAATGAAGTGTTCGACAAAGCCAAACGGCTTTTGCCGGGCATTTCGTTTGCGACCGTTTATAATTCTCTGCGCTACTTGAAGGAAACTAATTTGATTGGGGAAATTAGTTTCGGCAACGGCGCGAGCCGGTTCGACAGTTTGACTTCGCGGCACGACCACGCGATTTGCACAAATTGCGGCAAGCTGGTTGATATGGAAATCGAACTGCCTGCGGAAATCGTCAAATTAGCGACGAAGTTTTCAAAATTCAAACTCGAATCAATCGAATTGACTTTGCGCGGTTTATGTCCTGAGTGTAATAAAAATTAGCAACAGAGCGCGCAGAGAATTTTAGAGAAGTAATACAGTCGTTATTTTTCAAATCATTTCTGAAAACTCTGTGTTCTCGGTGGCAAAAATAAAATCAAAAAACAAGTGGGAGGAGAAAGCAATGATAGAGGACGACGGCAAGAAAACAAACAAAAGCGACGGCGGAAAGCCGATGGAGACAATGGATGCAAAAGAGGATTTGACCAATAGGCAAGGGCATCCGATTTACGATAATCAAAGTTCGCGCACGGTGGGAAACCGCGGACCGGTGACGCTGGAAAATTATCCATTTCTCGAAAAGATTACGCACTTTGACCGCGAGCGAATTCCCGAACGGGTGGTTCACGCGCGCGGCGCGGGAGCGCACGGTTATTTTGAGGCTTACGGCACGGCGGGCGACGAGCCTGTTTCCAAATTTACAAGAGCAAAACTGTTTCAGGAAAAAGGCAAACGCACACCTGTTTTCGTGCGATTTTCAACCGTGATTCACGGCGGCACATCGCCGGAAACTTTGCGCGACCCGCGCGGTTTTGCCGTCAAATTTTACACCGACGACGGCAATTGGGATTTGGTGGGAAACAATCTGCCGGTGTTTTTTATCCGCGACGCGATTAAATTCCCTGACGTAATTCATAGCTTAAAGCCTGACCCGGTGACGAATCGTCAAGACGCGCAGCGCATTATGGATTTTATGAGTCTCACGCCGGAGTCAATGCATATGCTTTCGTTTTTGTTCAGCCCGCGCGGAATTCCGCAGGATTACCGACATCAAGACGGTTTCGGCGTGAACACTTATAAGTGGTTCAATCAAGAAGGCGAAGGCGTTTTGGTGAAATATCATTGGAAAACAAAACAGGGAATAAAATCTCTGACGCAGGCGCAGGCGAGCGAAATTCAAGCGACGAATTTCAACCACGCGACGCAGGATTTGTTTGAATCAATCGAGCGCGGCGATTATCCCGAATGGGAATTTTGCGTGCAGATTATGTCTGATGACGAACACCCGGAACTTGATTTCGACCCGCTTGACGACACAAAAACCTGGGACGAAGAAATGTTTCCGCTGCTTCCCGTCGGACGGATGGTTTTAGATCGGAATCCGAAAAACTATTTCGCCGAAGTCGAGCAAGTCTCTTTCGGAACGGGCGTTTTAGTTGACGGTCTTGATTTTTCCGACGATAAAATGCTGCAGGGACGCACGATGTCTTACTCGGACACGCAGCGTTACCGCGTCGGACCGAACTACTTGCAACTTCCGATAAATTCGCCGAAAAAGCGCGTCGGAACAAACCAGCGCGACGGTCAGATGACATATTTTGTGGACACGGGCGGCGAAAATCCGCACGTCAATTACGAGCCGTCGAGCCTCGGCGGTTTGAAAGAAGCGCCGAAAGAAGGCAAAGACCACACGCCTTATGTCGAAGGAAATCTCGTGCGACAAAAAATTGACCGCGAGAACAATTTCAAACAAGCGGGCGAACGCTATCGCACGATTGAACAGTGGGAACGCGACGACCTTGTTTTCAATATGTCGGATATGCTTTCCCAATGTAACGAAGACATTCAAAATCGAATGCTCGGATTGCTCCGCCAATGCGATGAAGAATACGGACAGCGCGTCGCCGACGGAATCAAGAAAATGCAAGCCGAAAAATCGGAAGCGCAAGCGATGTAAAAATTGTTTGAAGAAAAATCAGAAAGCCTTTTGTATTGCCGTGTTTATCGCAATACAAAAGGCTTTTTTATATTCGGCAATCGTTTATAGATAAATTATTAAGAGGAAATTTTTATAAACAGAAAGAATTGACTCTGCCGCGAGCATCGAAATTTTTTGTTTGATAAAATTCTTATCGTAATCTTCGTGTTCCTTCGCGGTTAAAAAATTATCGAATTGCGTTCAAAATCAAATATAAAATATAAACACTTCCCGCAATCGAGCCGATGAGAATTGCAATCAGAGCGAGAATCATCAAACCGACGAAAATATAATCCGAAGTCTTGCCTTTGTCCTTGCCCGTCGCGCGCTCCCGAATCAAATCCATATTCCGTTTGTTCGATTTCCAAAATAAATCGAACGTATCGCCGATAATCGGAACTAAACCGACGACGTAATCAAGCCCGATATTAAAAGCCATCCGCAAAATCGTGATTTTCGGCACGCCGTGGCGCACGCCCGCAATCAAAATATAAAACGACGCCACGGAAGTCAGCGTATCGCCGACGTTCGGAACGAGTCCAAGCAGCGCATCCAAGCCGAAGCGCCAGCCAACAATCGGAATTTTTATCCAGTTGTCGAGATAGCGCGACAATGATTCGAGGCTTTCCTCCAGCTCGACTTGCTTTCGTTCTTTCGTTGCCGTTTCAAAGCGCGAACGCTTTTGAATTTCTTTCATAATTTTTAAATAATTTTTATTTAGCCGCGAAAACGCGCAAAAAAACGCAAAAAATTCCGAATTATTTGTTACGCGCCTTTGCGTTTTTTTGCGGCGAATTTCCTTCGACAATTTTCACGCTCAGGATTTTATCGCCGCGCGCGAGATTATCTATGATTTTCATATCCGTTTGGTTCACTCGTCCAAAGACGGTGTAGCCGCCGTCGAGATGCGGCTGCGGCGAATGCGTTACAAACCATTGCGAGCCGCCGGTGTCTTTGCCCGACAAAGCCATTCCGACCGCGCCGCGTTCGTATTCAACCATATTTATTTCATCGCGGATTTCCCAACCCGGACCGCCGTTGCCGTCGCCGCGCGGGTCGCCGTCCTGCATCACGAAATTCGGCACGACGCGATGAATCGCCAAGCCGTTAAAATAATTTCTTCTGGCAAGTTTGATAAAATTATCAACCGTCAAAGGCGCGTCTTCGGGGAAGAATTCGATTGTAAAAGTTCCCTTTTCGGTCGTTAAAATCGCTTTCGCGCTTTTGCGTGAAACGGCGCGAAGATAATCGGCGTTAGTGTTTAGAACTTGTCCGAGTTTTGTGCCTGTTTTCCGATTGTAAGGCTTGACCGTTCCGACCTTTTCATCAACATTCGGAAAACTCGTTTGCAAATCATTTTGCTTTATCAACTGCGCGGCATGTCGGCGCACAAGAAAATTCGGCGCATCGAGCGCGAGCTTCAACGAATCAATCGCTTCTTTTTTATCTAACTTTACGAGAGCCGAAAGAATCGCAAGCTGCGCGTCGTTGTATTGTTTATCGGTTTTGAGAGATTCGGCAAAAGCGGTTTTTAAGGCTTCGACATTCTCTTTATTTGCAGGTTGCTCGCCCAAAAGTTCGGCTATTGTGGCGCGAATAAAGATTCTTTCATTCACATTACGAAATGTCGGAATTTTTGAATTTAGCTGGTCGCGCAAAACGTCGGATAAATCAGGCGTTTTAAACTGCGCGTAAGCGCGTAATATGTCAGGCGTGGCGCGTCCAATACCATCATCCGTATGTAATTGCGGATAATTAATAAAAACATCTTTTAATTGTTGTATCGCCTTTTCTTTTTGTTGCCCAAATTGTGAATCAAGATTTGCTGTTTCAGCAAAACCTTGCGCGATGCTAGAAAATGATTGCCATTCGGAATTATTTTTATCTAGTGGAATTTCCAAATAGTTATTTGGCGAAATTCTTACAAAAGCAATTTCGGTTTCTGGCGAGCTTATTTTGTCAATCTCACGAAATTCCTTTGTAAATTTAATTGCTCTTTCGTTATTCATATTTGTCAAAATTCTGCCCAAAGTAGTCGCAATTTCGAGCAATTCGTTTTTCTCAATCGGCGCAGCGAATTTTGATTGTTTGTATTCGGTCAAAAGTTTTTCGCCGCGCGTCAGCAATCTATCGGCGACTTTAGCATCCTTCAAACTTCCCAAACTGCGAATCGCCGAAACACGGACGCGCGAATCTTCGTCGGAAACGGCGGATTCGAGTAGAAGATTGAAAGCATCTTTGTCTCCCGCCGCGCCGAGCGCACGAGCTGCGTTTGCTCTGGCGATTGGGTCGTTATCCGACAAAAGCATTGCGCGGAGTTTTTCGTTAGCGATTTTTGAACGAAGGCGCGACAGAGTGTTTGCCGCGTCTGCGCGGATTCGCGCGTCCTTATTGGTCAAAAACTTTGCTGTAGTAAAATCACCCGCTCCGGGTTTCCCGCGCAAAACTGCCGTAATTCCGAGCAGAACGACCGCGCGATTTTGTTTTGCGCCGCGATTGTCTTCAAATTGTAAAGCGTCCAAAATCGCTTCGCCCAAGTTTTTCGCTTTCGCGTCTTTGGCGTTTGCCGCCGCGATTTTTCCCGCCGCTTCGACGGCGCGGGCGCGTATTTCGTCGGCATTTTTCGTGTTTTGCAGAACTTTCAGGATTGCGTCCGCGCCTATGATTGATTCGATTTCGCCGAGCGCAAACGCTGCCGTCGCGCGAACCGAAATGTCGGAATCGCTTTCGAGAAGTTTTGCCAGAATCGGAATTGCAGTTTCCCTGCCGATTCTGCCGGAAGCAAGTGCGGCGCGGTGGCGGATTTTTGCGTTTCCGCTGTTCATCAAATTCTCCAGAGTTTTATCAAAACGCAATTCGTCTTCGGCTTTGGAGATTTGCACTAAAATATTCGTCGGAATTTGCGCGAAAAGCTGAAACGTAAAACAAACGAGAACGGTAAAGCAGAATGTTATAAATTTTTTCATCGGTTGACCTTTAATAATTTTGTTTAGCAGAAGGATTTTAACGATTCGGGCGATTAAAACCAAGTTATTTACAAAAGATTGGCAATTCGGTTTATAATCAAACGAAATTAAAAATCACACAGGAAATTATAAATGCTGAAAAATCTTTTAATTATAACGCTTATCTTAAATTTGATGTGCTTGCCGATGTCCGTCGCGGCGCAGACGAAACAGAAAATCAGTCTGCTTTTGTATAACGGCAAAGTTTTCACAGCTGACGAAAATTTTTCTATTGCCGAAGCGGTTGCGGTTGACGGCGAGAAAATTGTTGCGGTTGGAACATCGAAAGATTTAAGGTCTAAATATCAGGCGGCAAAGGAAATTGATTTGGGCGGAAAACTTGTAACGCCCGGATTTAA